>CANKBT010000093.1 GCA_947479995.1 Frankiaceae bacterium
CAGCGGATGCGCCGCCGGCGCCTGCGCCGGGCCAGGGGCCGCGCGCGGGCCGACGCCCCCCGCGGCTAGCCCTCGACGCCCAGCCGCTCCAGCAGCAGGGCCCGCACGGTCGCCGCGTCGGCCTGCCCGCGCGTCGCCCGCATGACCGCGCCGACGAGCGCGCCGACGGCCTGCACCTTGCCGCCGCGCACCTTGTCGGCGACGTCGGGGTGCGCCGCGAGCGCGGCGTCGACGGCTTCCCCGAGCGCGCCGGTGTCGGAGACGACCGCGAGCCCGCGGGCGGCCACGACGTCGTCGGGCTCGCCCTCGCCGGCGAGCACGCCGTCGAGCACCTGCCGGGCCAGCCCGGCGTTGAGCGTCCCCTCGGCGACGAGGGCGACGACGCGCGCGACCTGCGCCGGCGTCACCGGCAGCTCGGCCGGCTCGACGCCCGTCTCGTTGGCCCGCTGCGCGAGCGCGCCGAGCCACCAGTTGCGGGCCTCGGCCGCCGGGGCGCCGGCCTCCACGGTGGCCAGCACGACGTCGAGCACGCCGGCGTTGACCATCGCCTGCGCGTCGAGGTCCGACAGGCCCAGCTGCGCGACGAGCTGCTTGCGGCGCACCGACGGCGGCGCGGGCAGCGCCGCCCGCAGCGCGGCGACCCACGCGGGGTCCGGCGCGACCGGCACGAGGTCGGGCTCCGGGAAGTAGCGGTAGTCGGCGGCGTCGTCCTTGACGCGCCCCGGCGAGGTGGCGCCGGTCGCCTCGGAGAAGTGCCGGGTCTCCTGCACGACGCGCTCGCCGCGCCGCAGCACCTCGGCCTGGCGCTCGACCTCCGAGCGCACCGCCCGCTCGACCGAGCGCAGCGAGTTGACGTTCTTGGTCTCGGTGCGCGTGCCCCAGGGCTCGCCGGCGCGGTGCAGCGAGGTGTTGACGTCGCAGCGCATCGAGCCCTGCTCCATGCGCACGTCGCTGACGTCGAGGCCGCGCAGCAGGTCGCGCAGCTCGGTGACGTAGGCCTTGGCGACCGCCGCGGCGCGCACGCCCGTGCCCGCGACCGGTCGCGTGACGATCTCGACGAGCGGGATGCCGGCGCGGTTGTAGTCGACGAGCGAGTGCGAGGCGCCGGTGATGCGCCCGGTCGCACCGCCGACGTGCAGCGTCTTGCCGGTGTCCTCCTCGAGGTGCACGCGCTCGATCTCGACGCGCACCACCTCGCCGTCGACCTCGACGTCGAGGTGGCCGTCGACGCACAGCGGCTCGTCGTACTGCGAGGTCTGGAAGTTCTTCGGCATGTCCGGGTAGAAGTAGTTCTTCCGCGCGAAGCGGCACCAGGTGGCGATGGTGCAGTGCAGCGCGAGGCCGATCCGGATCGTCGACTCGACGGCCTTCTCGTTGACGACCGGCAGCGCGCCCGGCAGGCCGAGGCAGACCGGGCAGACCTGCGTGTTGGGCTCGGCGCCGAAGGTCGTGGCGCAGCCGCAGAACATCTTGCTGGCGGTGCCCAGCTCGACGTGCGTCTCCAGGCCGAGGACGGGCGCGAACTCCGCGAGCGCCTGCTCGTACGCGGTCATGCGGTCTCCCACTGCAGCGGCGTCGGGGCGAACGGCCGGGCGGCCTCGAGGGCCGCGCCGACGCGGTACAGCAGGTCGTCGCGCTGCACCGGGGCCATCACCTGCAGGCCGACGGGCAGCCCGTCGGACAGCCCGGCGGGCACCGACATGGCCGGGCCGCCGTACAGGTTGGACGGGATGGTGGCGAGGTCCTGGCGGTACATCGCCAGCGGGTCGCTGAGCTTGGCGCCCAGCGGGAAGGCGACGCCGGGCGTCGTCGGCGAGACGAGCACGTCGGCCTCGGCGAAGGCGGCGGTGAAGTCGCGCGTGATGAGCGTGCGGACCTTCTGCGCCTGGCCGTAGTAGGCGTCGTAGTAGCCGCTGGACAGCGCGTAGGTGCCGAGCACGATGCGGCGCTTGACCTCGGGGCCGAAGCCCTGCGCCCGGGTGAGCGCCATGACCTCCTCCAGGCCCCGCTCGCCGTCGTCGCCGACCCGCAGGCCGTAGCGCACGGCGTCGAAGCGGGCGAGGTTGCTCGACGCCTCGGACGGCGCGATGAGGTAGTACGCCGGCAGGGCGTGCACGAAGTGCGGGCAGCTGACCGCGGTCACGGTCGCGCCGAGCTCGACGAGCGCCTGCACGGCCTCGTCGAAGCGCGCCTGCACGCCCGGCTCGTAGCCGTCGCCGGTGAGCTCGCGCACGACGCCCACGCGCAGGCCGCGCACGTCGGCCTGCCGGGCGGCCTCGACGACCGGCGGCACGGGCGCGGCGATGGAGGTGCTGTCGCGCGGGTCGTGGCCGCCGATGGCCTCGTGCAGCAGCGCGGCGTCGAGCACCGTGCGCGCGACCGGCCCCGCCTGGTCGAGGCTGCTGCTGAAGGCGATGAGGCCGTAGCGGGAGACGCCGCCGTAGGTCGGCTTCACGCCGACCGTGCCGGTGACGGCGGACGGCTGGCGGATCGAGCCGCCGGTGTCGGTGCCGATGGCGAGCGGCGCCTCGTAGGCCGCGACGGCCGCGGCGGAGCCGCCGCCGGACCCGCCCGGGATGCGGTCGAGGTCCCACGGGTTGTGCGTCGGGCCGTACGCGCTGTGCTCGGTGCTCGAGCCCATCGCGAACTCGTCCATGTTGGTCTTGCCGAGCACGACGACGCCCGCGGCGCGCAGGCGCGCGGTGACGGTCGCGTCGTACGGCGGCCGCCAGCCCTCGAGGATGCGCGAGCCGGCGGTCGTCGGCACGCCCTCGGTGCACAGGACGTCCTTGAGCGCGAGCGGCACGCCGGCGAGCGGGCCGGTCAGCTCCCCGGCGTCGACGCGCGCGGCCTGCGCGAGCGCGCCCTCGGCGTCGACGTGCAGGAAGGCGTGCACGCGGTCGTCGACGGCGGCGATGCGGTCGAGGTGGGCCTGCGCCACCTCGACGGCGCTGACCTCCCGGGACGCGACGGCGGCGGCGGTCTCGGCGGCGGTGAGCCGGGTGAGGTCGGTCATCACGCCTCCTCGTCGAGGATGCGCGGCACGCGGAAGCGGTCCTGCTCGGCCTCGGGCGCGCCGGCCAGCACGACGTCGCGCGGCAGCGAGGGCGTCACGACGTCGGGGCGCGTGACGTTCTCGACGGGGACGGCGTGCGTGGTCGGCGGCACGTCGGCGGCGTCGGTGACCTGCCCGATCGCGGCGACGGCGTCGAGGATGACGTCGAGCTGCTGCGCGAGGCCGTCGAGCTCGTCGTCGGCCAGCGCGAGCCGCGCCAGGCGCGCGAGGTGCGCGACCTCGTCGCGGGTGATCTGGGACATGCGGCTCCTGAGGTGCGGCGTGCGGGCGGGTCGAGTCTAGGGAGCGCGGCGGGGCTCAGCCGGTGCCCGCCGTCGCCCCCGCGGCGCCGCACGCGGGCAGGCGGGTGCCGGGCGCGGCCGTGGCGGTCGAGACGGTGGCGTCGAGGCCCTGCTGGCGCCACGACGGGTCGTCGGACTGCGGCAGCAGCCACACGTCGCGGGCGGCGTCGCCGCGCCGGTCGAGCACGAGCCCCTGGCCGGCCAGGCGCTCGGCGACCGGCGCGGCGTCGGCGGCGTGCCGCCACTCGACGACGGTCAGCGCCCCGGTCGGCGAGCAGGCCAGCGCGGCGCGCACGTCGGCGGCGGAGACGACGGGCTCGGCGGCGAAGGCGTCGTCCTGGCTCGGCAGGTTCACCACGTCGCGGCCGAAGGTGTACGACAGCGCGCTGCCGAACGACCAGACCGAGTTGGGGAACATGCCGGTCACGCCGGCCGGCACGTCGGCGGTCCACAGCACCGGGTCGGCGGCGGGCGCGAGCGCCGCCAGGTCGCGGGTGAAGGCGAAGGTGCCGGCGAAGGCCTCGTGCTCGAGCTGCTGCGCGGTGCGGGGCACCCAGGCGGCCAGCGACGCGACCGCCACCGCGCCGAGGGCGACGAGGGCCGCGGGCCGCAGGCGCGCGCGCCGGCGGTCCTCCAGCAGCGCGGACGCGCCGACCGCGGCGAGCAGCAGCGCGACCGGCAGCACCTCGCTGACGAGGTAGCGGTCCCAGTACAGGTGGATGGAGTGCTCGAACGGCTCGTCGAACCGCTGCACGTGCACGAGCAGGAACAGCACGCCGGTGGCGCCGGCGAGCAGCACCGGCGCGGCGCGCTCCCCGGCGGTGGCGCGCGGCAGCAGCAGGCCGAGCAGCGCGACCGCGAGCACGAGCGCGCCGACGCGCAGCAGCCCGCGGTGCACCTCCCCCGCCCCGAGCAGCACCACGGCGGCCACGGCGACGAGCGCCAGCGCGGCGCCGAGGGCGCGCGCCCGCACGCCGGTGCCGGTGCCGGCGGGCTGCTGGCGCCGGCCGAGGCGGGCGCCGGCCACGGCGAGCAGCGCGGCGAGGGCGAGCACGACCACGACGGCGACCGGGCCGCGCAGCAGGCCGAGGGACCGCGCGGCGTCGAGCACCGGCGCCGGCACGAGCGACTCGAGCTGCCACCCGACGTAGTAGCCGGGGATCTGCGTGATGCCGAAGACGTAGCCGACCCCGGTGCCGACGAGCACGGCCGCCGCCCACGCCGAGGCGCGGCCGAGGGGCACGAGCGGCCGGCGGCCGGCCGCGAGCAGCAGCACGACCGCCGCCGGGCCGACGAGCGCGAGCGCCTGCGCGCGGTTGAGCCCGAGGGCGGCGGTGAGCGCGGCGGTCGCGGCCAGGCAGCCGGGCAGCGCCGCCGGCGAGGTGCGCCCGAGCGCCGTCGCGGTGACCGTGACGAGCGCGAGCAGCAGCGGCGCCTGCAGCGACTCGCTGGCGGGGAACGTGCCGAACCACACCAGGTGCGGGCTCACCGCGGCGAGCAGCAGCACGCCGGTGCGCACGCGCCGGTCGACGCCGAGCAGCGCGGTGAGCCGGGCCAGCGCCACGAGCAGGGCGACGCCGAACAGCGGCACGAGCGACGCCGTCCAGGCCGCCCCGAGCAGCGCCGACGGCAGGGCGAGCAGCGCCGGGAACAGCGGCGGGAAGGTCGTGTCCAGCACGCCGGTGCGCGCGAACTCGTTGGCCCAGTTGAGGTAGCCGCCCATGTCGCCCAGCCACGGCAGCTCGTACGTGGTGCGCAGGCGCAGCGCCGCGCCGAGCGCGAGCACCGCGCCGGTGGCCACCGCCCAGGCGTCGGGCCGCGCCGGGCGCCAGCGCTGCGGGAGCCCGCGCCGGGCGAGGAGCGCGACGGCCACGGCGGCGGCCCCGAGCAGCGCCGCCCCGGCCGCGACCGGCCCGAGCGTGCCGTGCGTCGTGCTCAGCAGCCCGAGCACCGCGAGGCCGAGCACGAGGGCGTCGGCGAGCACCGCCGCCGGCCCGTCGGCCTCGCGCCGCGCCGCCAGCGCGAACGGCAGCCCGGCGAGCACCGCGAGCGCCCCGACCAGCACTGCGCAGACGAGGGCGGGCACCATGGGGGCCACGCTATCCGCGATCAGGGAGGAGCCAGGTGCCTGCGACGCACCCGCTCGAGGGCACGCTGGACGTCACCGTGGTGCTGCCGTGCTTCAACGAGCAGGACCACGTGCACCTCGAGATCGAGCGCATCACGCGGGCGCTGCGCGCGAGCCCCTTCACCTGGGAGCTGCTCGCCATCGACGACAAGTCGAGCGACGGCACGCTCGCGGTGCTCGAGGCGGCCGCGGCCGCCGACCCGCACGTCCGCGTGCTCGCCTTCCCGCAGAACGGCGGCTCGGGCACGGCCCGGCGCATCGGCACCCGCGAGGCGCACGGGCGGGTGGTGGTCTGGACCGACGCCGACATGACCTACCCGAACGAGCGCATCCCCGAGCTGGTGCAGCACCTCGTCGACCACCCGCACACCGACCAGGTGGTCGGCGCCCGCACCAGCGAGCAGGGCACGCACAAGGCGCTGCGGGTGCCGGCGAAGTGGGTCATCCGCAAGGTCGCCGAGGCGCTGTCGCACTCGCGCATCCCCGACCTCAACAGCGGGCTGCGGGCCTTCCGGCGCGACGTGTCGCTGCCCTACCTGCGGCTGCTGCCGCCCGGCTTCTCGTGCGTCACGACCATCACGCTGGCGTTCCTGTCGAACCAGCACACCGTCGACTACGTGCCGATCGACTACGCGCAGCGGGCGGGCACGAGCAAGTTCCACTTCTTCCGCGACGCCTACCGCTACATCCTCCAGGTGCTGCGGATGATCATGTACTTCAACCCCATCACGGTGCTCATGCCGCTGGCGCTCGGGCTGCTCGCCCTCGGCGTGGTGAAGACCGGCGTCGACGTCGTCCGCTTCCCGCTCGCCGTCGCGACGAGCACGCTGCTGCTGCTCGTCTCGGGGCTCATCATCGCGGCCATCGCGCTGCTCGCCGACCTCATCGTGCGGTCGCGCCCCGACGACGGCTGAGCGCACCGGACGGCGCCGGACGCCACCCCGGACGCACCCGGGCCCCGCGCGTCACGCGCGCGCCACACCCCGGCAACACCCGCGCGGCACGATGGCCGCCCCCGTCGACTGGAGTGCCGGTGTCCTTCCTGCTGCGCGTCGTGCTGCCCGACCGACCGGGCATGCTCGGCGCCGTCGCCACCGCGATCGGCCAGGCGGGCGGCGACATCGTCAGCCTCGACGTCGTCGAGCGCGGGCCGGGCGGCGCGGTCGACGACCTGCTCGTCGTGCTGCCGCCCGGCGGGCTCGCCGACACGCTCATCAGCAGCGCGCAGTCGGTGCCCGGCGTCGTCGTCGAGTCGCTGCGGCCCTACCTCGGCGCCGCCGACCTGCACCGCGACCTCGAGCTCGTCGACGCGCTGGCCGCGGCGCCGCCGGACGCCCTCGCGCTGCTCGTCGCGCACGCGCCCGGGGTCTTCCGCGCCGGCTGGGCGGTGCTGCTCGCCGACGGCCCGGACGGCGCGGTGGCGCTCGAGGCCAGCCCCGGCGCGCCCGACGTCACCGGCCTGGCCGTGCCGTGGCTGCCGCTGGCGTCCGCGCGCGAGCTCGACGCCCGCACCGACGCGGTGCCCGAGCGCTGGGAGGTGCTCGGCACCGCCCTGGCGGCCGCCCCGGTCGGCCGGCCCGACCGCGCGGTGCTCGTCGGCCGTCCCGGCGGCCCCCGCTTCCGCGGCTCGGAGGTGCTGCGGCTCGCGCACCTCGCGGGCATCGCCGCGACGGTCGGCGGCTAGGCCGGCCCCTCCGCGGCGGGCGCGCCCGCGGCCTCGTCCTCGCCCGTGACGGCGACGGCGCGCGCCGCCTCGGGACCCTGCTCGAGCAGCACCCGCAGGCCGGCGTCGTCCAGGCGCGGCACGCCGAGCCTGACGGCCTTGTCGTACTTGCTGGCGCCCGGCTCGGTGCCGACGACGACGAAGTCGGTCTTCCTGCTCACGCTGCCGGTGACCTTGCCGCCGCGCTCCTGCACCGCCTCGGTCGCCGCGTCGCGGCTGTACGACGTGAGCGTGCCGGTGACGACGACCGCCACGCCCTCGAGCGGCCGCGGGCCCTCGTCGGCGCCCTCGTCGACGAAGCGGGCGCCGCCGGCGGCCAGCTTGTCGAGGATCTCCTGGTGCCGCGGGTCGGCGAACCAGGTCGCGATGACGCCGGCCGTCTTCGGCCCGATGTCCTCGACCGCGGCGACCTCCTCGGCCGTGGCGTGCCGCAGCGCGTCGATCGAGCGGAAGTGCCGGGCGAGCGCCTGCGCCGTCGGCGGGCCGACGTGGCGGATCGACAGCCCGACGAGCAGCCGGGCGATCGGCCGGGTGCGGGCCTGCTCGAGGCCGGCCAGCACCTGCGCCACCTTCTTCGGGCCGAAGCCCGGGATGCCCTCGAACGACGCCTCGGTGAGGTGCAGCACGTCGCCGACGTCGCGCACGAGCCCGCGCGTCGTGAGCGCGATCGCGGTCTCGTAGCCGAGGCCGTCGACGTCGAGCGCCTGCCGGCCCGCGAAGTGGAACACCGCCTCGCGCAGCTGCGCGGGGCAGGACACCGCGTTGGGGCAGCGCCAGTCGATCTCGCCGTCGGGGCGGCCGAGCTCGCTGCCGCACTCCGGGCAGTGCGTCGGCATGACGAAGGCGCGCTCGCTGCCGTCGCGGAGGGCGACGACCGGGCCGACGACCTCGGGGATGACGTCGCCGGCGCGGCGCACGACGACGGTGTCGCCGATGAGCACGCCCTTGCGCGTCACCTCGCTGTCGTTGTGCAGCGTCGCCAGCTTCACGTCGACCCCGCCGACGTGCACCGGCGTCATGTACGCGAACGGCGTCACGCGGCCGGTGCGGCCGACGTTGACCCTGATGTCGAGGAGCTTCGTCGTCGCCTCCTCGGGCGGGTACTTGTGCGCGATCGCCCAGCGCGGGGCGCTGCTGGTCGCCCCGAGGCGGCGCTGCAGCGGCACCTGGTCGACCTTGACGACGACGCCGTCGATCTCGTGCTCGACGTCGTGGCGGTGCTCGCCCCAGTGCGCGATGTAGCCGAGCGCCCCGCCCAGGTCGTCGAAGACCTCGTAGCGCGCGGACACCGGCAGCCCCCAGGCCTGCAGCTGGTCGTAGGCGCCGCTCTGCGTCTCGGGCTGCCAGCCCTCGACCGCCCCGATGCCGTGCAGGGTCAGCGACAGCGGCCGGCTCGCGGTCACGCGCGGGTCCTTCTGCCGCAGGCTGCCGGCCGCGGCGTTGCGCGGGTTGGCGAACGGCGCCTTGCCGTCGGCGGTGAGCCGCTCGTTGAGGCGCGCGAAGTCGTCGGTGGCGATGAACACCTCGCCGCGGACCTCGAGCAGCGCGGGCACGCCCTCGCCCTGCAGCACCTGCGGCACGCTCGGCAGGGTGCGGACGTTCGGCGTGATGTCCTCGCCGACCCGGCCGTCGCCGCGGGTGGCCGCGCGCTCGAGGCGCCCGTCGCGGTAGACCAGCGCGACGGCCAGGCCGTCGATCTTGAGCTCGCAGAGCCAGCGGGCGGCGTCGCCGACCTCCTTGTGCACCCGGCCCGCCCAGGTGCGCAGCTCGTCCTCGGTGAAGACGTTGCCGAGGCTCATGAGGCGCTCGAGGTGGGTGACCGGCGTGAAGTCGGTCGAGATGGTGCCCATGACGCGCTGGGTCGGCGAGTCGGGCGTGCGCAGCGCCGGGTCGGCCTGCTCGAGCGCCTCGAGCTCGCGCACGGCCGCGTCGTAGTCGGCGTCGGACAGCGTCGGGTCGTCGAGCACGTAGTAGCGGAAGGCGGCGTCCTCGACGACCCGCACGAGGTCGGCGTGGCGGGACCGGGGGTCGGTCATCTACAGCGGCTCCTCGCTCAGGGCCCGCGCGGCCGCGCGGCACTGCGACAGGGCCTTCCTCGCCCCGCCCGGGGTCGAACCCGCCAGGCCGCACGTCGGCGTGAGCACGACGACCTCGGGCAGCAGCTCCGGGGCCAGCGTCAGCCGGCGCCACAGCGCGCGCACCGGCGCGAGCGCGGCGTCGACCGGGGGCGCCTCCCCCGCACCGGGCACGACCCCGAGCAGCAGGCCGACGCCGTCCTCGACGGCGGCGCCGAGCGCGTCGTCGTCGCCCGGGCGCAGCAGCGTGGCGTCGAGCGACAGCGCCCCCGCGCCGGCGCGGTGCAGCAGGGCCACCGGCGGGCGCGGCGCGCAGCAGTGCACGACGGTGTGCTCGGCGGCCGCGAGCACCGTCGCGAGGTGCTCGAGGACCCGCTGCGGCTGGGGTGCCCGCAGCGTCGCCACGCCGCTGCTCGTCGGCACGCGGGCGGCGAGCACCGCGGGCAGCGACGGCTCGTCGAGCTGCAGCAGCACGGTCGCGCCGGGCACCCGGCGCGCCACCTCGGCGACGTGCCGCGCCAGCCCCTCGGCGAGGCTGGCCACGAGGTCGCTGACCGCGCCGGGGTCGGACAGCACGCGCTCGCCGCGCGGCAGGTCGAGCAGCGCGGCGAGGGTCCACGCGCCGGCGCACTGCACCTTGACGAGCGTCGTGCCCGAGCCGTCGGCGGCCTCCTCGAGCGCGTCGAGGTCGCGGCGCAGGTCGTCGCGCGCGCGGGTGCCGGCGCGGCTGCTGCGCGGCACCAGCCGCCAGCCGCCGGGCTGCACGTCGACGGGCAGGTCGACGAGCAGCGCCGCCGACCGGCCGGCGAGGTCGGCGTGCGCGCCCCGGCCCGGCAGCTCGGCGAGGAAGGGCAGCTCCGGCACCTCGCCGAGCACCACGCGGGCCGCCTCGGCGGGGTCCGTGCCCGGCATGCTGCCGACGCCCGTCGCCGTGCCGGCCGGCCACG
>CANKBT010000094.1 GCA_947479995.1 Frankiaceae bacterium
CGACCCGGCGCCCGACCCGGAGCCCGACGGCGGCCCGCTCGGCGCCCGCGCCGCGCGCCCGGGCGTGACCGGTGGCCTCGCGCCGCCGCGCCCCCGCCCGGCCGTCCCGCCGCTGCCGCCGCTGCCTCCCGTGACGACGCCGCAGGGCGCGTCCGAGGAGGACGACGACGGCCGCCGCCGCCCGTGGTGGCGCCCGGGCGGCTGACCCGCCCGGCACGAGCAGCACCGCCCAGGAGGCCGGCCCCGCGCAGGGGCCGGCCTCCTGCCGCGTCCGGGCCGCAGCGGGGTCGGCGCGCGCACCCGCCGGTGCGCCGGACCGCACCCCGGCGCGCCACCCGGACGTGGCAGGCTCCACGCCGTGAGGGTCCGCCGGCTGCTGCTCGTCGCGGTCACGGTCGGGGCCGTCAGCGGTCCGCTTGCCGTCCTCGGCGCCACCGCCCCGACGGCCGGCGGCAGCGGCACCAGCGGCACCGTCGACACCGTGCTGCCCGCGGCGGCCGTGCCGCCGCCCGCCGTCGAGGTGCAGCCCGAGCCCTCGCCGGTGGTCGAGGTGCTCGTCGAGCAGCCGGTCGTGCCCGAGGGCGACGGCGTGCCCGTGCGCGTGCCCGGCACCGGCCGGCCCGCCGGGTCGGGGCCGCTGGTGCGCTACTCCGTCGCGGTCGAGGGCGGCCTGGGCATCGACCCGGTGGCGTTCGCGGCCGAGGTCGAGGCGGTGCTGTCCGACCCGCGATCGTGGGGCGCCGGCGGCCGCGGCACCTTCCAGCGCGTCGACAGCGACCCGGTCGACGTCAAGGTCGTGCTCGCCAGCCCTGCCACCACCGACCGGCTCTGCGCGCCGCTGACGACCGGCGGCACGCTCTCGTGCGGCGTCGGCGAGGTCGCGGTGCTCAACGCGCTGCGCTGGCTGCGGGGTGCGGACGCGTACGAGGGGGAGCTCGGGCGCTACCGGCAGTACCTCGTCAACCACGAGGTGGGCCACACGCTCGGCCACGGGCACGAGCGCTGCCCCGGCCCGGGCCGGCCCGCGCCGGTGATGGTGCAGCAGACGCTCGGGGTCGGCGAGTGCGTGGCGCAGCCCTGGCCGTACCCCTCGCCCTGAGGGCAGCGCCCTCTCGTGCGCCGTCCGTCACTCGGAGCGGGGGAACAGCCCGCGCACTGGCAGGCTTTGAGCCGGAGAACGCCCGCTGACCGGATCGGAGCCTGTCGTGTCCCTGCCGCCCCTCGTGGAGCCGGCCGCCGAGCTGACCCGTGACGAGGTCATCCGCTACAGCCGCCACCTGATCATCCCCGACGTCGCGATGACCGGGCAGAAGCGGCTCAAGAACGCCAAGGTGCTCGTCGTCGGCGCCGGTGGCCTCGGCTCGCCGGCCCTGCTCTACCTCGCCGCGGCGGGCGTCGGCACGCTCGGCATCGTCGACTTCGACGTCGTCGACGAGAGCAACCTGCAGCGCCAGGTCATCCACGGCCAGAGCGACGTCGGCACCCTCAAGGCCGAGAGCGCGCAGCGCTCCGTCGCCGAGATCAACCCGTTCGTCACGACCGTGCTGCACACCGAGCGGCTCGACACCAGCAACGTGCTCGAGGTCTTCGCCGACTACGACCTCGTGCTCGACGGCACCGACAACTTCGCGACGCGCTACATGGTCAACGACGCCTGCGTGCTGCTCGGCAAGCCGTACGTCTGGGGCTCGATCTACCGCTTCGACGGCCAGGCGTCGGTCTTCTGGGCCGACCCGCCGCCCGAGGCGGGCGTCGAGGGCCTGCAGTACCGCGACCTCTACCCGGTGCCGCCGCCGCCCGGCATGGTCCCGAGCTGCGCCGAGGGCGGCGTGCTCGGCATCCTGTGCGCCTCGATCGGCTCGATCATGGCGACCGAGGCGATCAAGCTCATCACCGGCATCGGCGACCCGCTGCTCGGCCGGCTGATGGTCTACGACGCCCTCGAGATGAGCTACCGCACGATCCGGATCCGCAAGGACCCCGAGGTCAAGCCGGTCACCGAGCTCATCGACTACGAGTCCTTCTGCGGCGTCGTCTCCGAGGAGGCGCAGGAGGCCGCGCAGGGCAGCACCATCCTCGCGACCGAGCTCAAGGCCAAGATCGACGCCGGCGAGGACTTCGCGCTCATCGACGTCCGCGAGCCCGCGGAGTACGAGATCGTCAGCATCCCGGGCTCCGTGCTCATCCCCAAGGGCGACATCCTCAGCGGCGCCGCGCTCGCGGACCTGCCGCAGGACAAGGAGATCGTCCTGTACTGCAAGAGCGGGGTGCGCTCGGCCGAGGCCCTCGCCGCGGTCAAGGCGGCCGGCCTGAGGAACAGCGTGCACGTGCAGGGCGGCGTGCTCGGCTGGGTGCACCAGGTCGACCCGTCCCTGCCGTCGTACTAGGCGCCTAGCGCGCCAGCCGGAACCACGCGGTCTTGCCGCCGTCGGGGTGCCGGTCGGTGCCGGCCGCCGCGGCGAGCGCGGCCACCAGCCCGAGGCCCCAGCCGCCCTCGCGCCCCTCGTCGGGCGCGGGGGCGGGGCCGGCGTGCAGGTCGTGCACCATCACCAGCACGCTGCGGGCGGTCACCGCCACGGTCAGCTCGACCTGCGTGCGCGCGTGGATGACGGCGTTCGTCACCAGCTCGCTGGTGAGCAGCACGAGCACGTCGAGGCGGTCGCCCGCGAGCGGGGCCTCGTCGCGGACGAAGCGGCGCGCCCGGCGCACGTGCGCGGGCTGCGGCGGCAGCACCAGCGACGCCTCGCGCTCGACGGGCTCGCCGTGCGGCAGGGCGGCTGCCAGCACCTCGGGGCGGCTCACGCGCGCCCGGGCGGCAGGCTCCGCACGCGGCACCCCTCCCGGTCGGCCGTCCCTCGCCGGGGCGGTCGCCCTCGTCGCCGGGGGCCGTACCCCGTCGTGGTCGGCGGCCAACGCGGGCGCGACACTCGCCGCGTGACGCGCCGCCGCCCGGCCAGCCTGTCCGCCGGCCTGTCGACCCGGCCTGGCGGCGCGCCGCCGTCCGCGTACGCCCGGGGCGTCCTCGACGCCGTCGACCGGGTGCCAGCGGGCACGGTCGTCACCTACGCCGACGTGGCGGAGATGACGGGCACCGGCTCGGCCCGGACGGTGGGCACGGTCCTGAGCCGGTACGGGCGCGAGGTGCCCTGGTGGCGGGTGGTGCAGGCCAGCGGGCGGCCCGCCGAGCCGCACCTGCAGGAGGCGCTGCGGCGGCTCGCGCAGGAGGGGTGCCCGGTCGTCGGCGAGCGGGTCGACCTCGCCCGGGCGCGGTGGGCTGGGCCGGGCGGCGCAGCGCCGGACGTGCTGGACTAGTCACAACGGACTAGTCCTGCCCGTCACGCGCGGGGCACGCCGTCGTTGCGAAGGTCACACCCGTCCCCGTCGAAGGAGCCCCGCGTGCGCGCCACCCGCTTCGCCCCCCTGCTGGCCGTCGGCCTCGCCGCCGCCGCCTCGCTGTCGCTGCCCGGTGGCGCGACGGCAGCCCCCCAGTTCGCCGACGCCGACAGCGCCACGGTGACGCCGGGCGTGCAGACCTACACGAACGGCGGGCAGTGCACCGCCAACTTCGTGTTCACCGACGGGACCCGCACGTTCCTCGGCCAGTCGGCGCACTGCGCCGGCCTCGGCGAGGCCACCGACACCGACGGCTGCCTCGCGGGCTCGCTGCCGCTCGGCACCGAGGTCGAGGTGCTCGGCGCGAGCAAGCCCGGCCGCCTGGCGTACTCCTCGTGGCTCGCCATGCAGGCGGCCGGCGAGACCGACGCCGACACCTGCGCCTACAACGACTTCGCGCTCGTCGAGCTCGCCCCCGAGGACGTCGCGCGCACCAACCCGTCGGTGCCGGTCTTCGGCGGCCCGGTCGCCGTCGCGCCGTCCACGGCCGCGGGCGACCAGGTCTACAGCTACGGCAACAGCTCGCTGCGCGCCGGCCTCGCCGCGCTCTCGCCGAAGGCCGGCCTGTCGCTCGGCGACAGCGGCGGCGGCTAGACGACCAGCGTCTACACCGTGAGCCCCGGCGTCCCCGGCGACTCCGGCTCCGGCTTCCTCACCGCCGACGGCCGCGCCTTCGGCACGCTCTCGACGCTCGCCCTCGCGCCGCTGCCCGCCTCCAACGGCGTGAGCAACCTCAGCAAGCAGATCGCCTACGCCGCCGCGCACGGCGTGCCCGGCCTGCGCCTCGTGCCCGGCACCGAGCCGTGGACCGGCAGCCCGCTGAGCCTGCTCGGCGGCCTCGGCGGCGGCGTCAACGGCCGCAGCCTGCTCGGCTAGCCCCCGCCCGTCCCCGCGGCCGGTCCCCCCTCGCACGGGACCGGCCGCGGTGCGTCCGGGGTGTCGTACGCGGGTGGCAGGCTGGCCGCGATGGACGCCCCCGCCCTGCGCCGCCGGCCGCCGGCCCGCCGCACCGCCCCGGTCCTCGACGCCGCGCAGCGCCGCGTCGTCGAGCACGCCGGCGGGCCGCTGCTGGTGCTCGCCGGCCCGGGCACCGGCAAGACCACGACGCTGGTCGAGGCCGTCGTCCACCGCGTCGAGCAGCGGGGCCTCGCCCCCGAGCAGGTGCTGGCGCTGACCTTCAGCCGCACGGCCGCGCAGGAGCTGCGCGAGCGCGTCACCGCCCGCCTCGGCCGCACGACGCGCGGTCCGGTCGCCATGACGCTGCACGGCTACGCGTACGCGCTGCTGCGCCGCGAGCTGACCGGCGCGCCGCTGCGGCTGCTCACCGGCCCCGAGCAGGACCTCGAGGTCGCGCGACTGCTCGCCGGCGACCTGGCCGACGGCGCGCTGCGCTGGCCCGAGGAGCTGCGCGGGGCGGTGCCGCTGCGCGGCTTCCGCAGCGAGCTGCGCGACCTGCTGCAGCGCGCGCAGGAGCGCGGCGTCGCGCCGGAGGACCTCGCGCGCCTCGGCGTCGAGGCGGGCCGCCCGGAGTGGGAGGCGGCCGCGGGCTTCCTCGCCGACTACGAGCGGCGCTTCGACCTCGACCCCTTCGCCGAGACGGTCGACCAGGCCGGGCTGGTGCAGGCCGCCGCCGGGCTGCTCGAGCAGGACGCCGCGCTGCGCGCCCGCGAGCGCGCCGCCCGCGCGGTGGTGCTCGTCGACGAGGTGCAGGACACCGACCCGGCGCAGTGGCGGCTGCTCCAGGCGCTGGCCGGCGACGGGCGCGACCTCGTGGCGGTCGGCGACCCCGACCAGGCGATCTACGCCTTCCGCGGGGCCGACGTGCGCGGGCTGGCGGGCTTCCGCGAGCGGTTCCGCACGGCGGCGGGCGCGCCGGCGCCGCTCGTCGCGCTGCGCACGAGCCGCCGCTCGGGGCCGGTGCTGCTCGCCGCCAGCCGGTCGGTCGCCGCCCGGCTGCCGCGCCTGCCCGGGGCCGACCACCGCGACCTGGCGGGCGAGGAGGCCACCCCCGGGCGGGTCGACGTGCTGCTGGCGTCGAGCCCGAGCGCCGAGGCCGCGCTCGTCGCCGACGTGCTGCGCCGTGCCCACCTGCACGACGGCGTGCCGTGGTCGGCGATGGCGGTGCTGCTGCGCTCGACGCCGCAGTCGCTGGCGGTGCTGCGCCGCGGCCTGCTGGCGGCGGGCGTGCCCGTCGGCACCCCGCGCGACGAGGTGCCGCTCGCCGAGGAGCCGCTCGTGCAGGCGCTGCTCCACCTGCTGCAGACGGCGCTCGGCGGGGGCGCGGGGGAGCAGGACGTCCTCGACCTGCTCGCCGGGCCGCTCGTGCGCGCCGACGCCCTGGCGGTGCGCCGCCTGCGCCGGGCGCTGCGCCGCCTCGACCTCGAGGCCGGGCGCGCCACCGACGCGCCCGCGCTGCTCGTCGAGGCGGTGCTCGACCCGCGCAGCGCCCTGCTTCTGCCCTCCGCCGAGCGCGGGCCGCTCGACCGCGCGCACGCGCTGCTCGCCGCGGTGCGGGGCGCGGCCGGCGGCACCGTCGAGGACGTCCTGTGGGAGGCGTGGCAGGCGGCTGGCCTGGAGCGCCGGCTGGTCGCCGACAGCGCGGCCGGCGGGGCGCGGGGCGCCGCCGCCGACCGCGGGCTCGACGCCGTCATCGCGCTGTTCGACGCCGCCGCGCGCTACGTCGACCGGCTGCCCGCCGCCGG
Source organism: Frankiaceae bacterium (assembly GCA_947479995.1). Lineage (GTDB taxonomy): Bacteria > Actinomycetota > Actinomycetes > Mycobacteriales > SCTD01 > CANKBT01. The sequence goes on from CANKBT010000094.1 coordinate 6,096, forward strand.
GCCGCTCGGCTTCCTCGCCGACGTGCAGGCCCAGGAGGTGCCCGGCGACACGCTCGCCGCCCGCACCCCGGAGGGCGACGCCGTGCGGGTCATGACCGCGCACGCGTCCAAGGGCCTGGAGTGGCGCCTCGTCGTGGTCGCCGGCGTGCAGGAGGGCGTGTGGCCCGACCTGCGCCTGCGGGGCTCGCTGCTGGGCGCCGACGCGCTCGCCGACCGCGTGGCCGGGCGCGGCGACGGCGCGGCCCGGCTGTCGCCCGACGCGCTGGCCGCGCGGCGCGGCGAGCTGCTCGCCGAGGAGCGCCGGCTGTTCTACGTCGCGGTGACCCGCGCCCGCGAGCGGCTCGTCGTCACGGCGGTCGCGAGCGGCGAGGGCGGCGACGACCGCCCGAGCCGCTTCCTCGACGAGCTCGGCGTGCCGGTGCCGCCGGTCGCCGCACCGGTCGGCCGGCCGCTCACGTCGGCGGGCCTGGTCGCCGAGCTGCGCACGGTCGCAGCCAGCACCCCCGACCCCGCGCTGCGCGAGGCGGCCTGCCGGCGGCTGGCGGTGCTCGCCGGGCCGGGCGACGGGCACGTCGCCGCCGCCGACCCCGCCCGCTGGTGGGGCCTGGCACCGCTCAGCGACGACGGCCCGCTCGTGCGCGAGGGCGAGGGCGTGCGGGTGTCGCCCAGCAAGGTCGAGTCGTTCGACACCTGCTCGCTGCGCTGGCTGCTCGAGACCGCCGTCGGCGTCTCGGGCACGACCGGCCCCTCGCAGGTGCTCGGCACGCTCGTGCACGCGCTCGCCGAGCTCGGCAGCGGCGCCGACGCGCTCACCGAGGAGCAGCTCACCGCGCGGCTCGACGAGGTGCTGCCGGAGCTCGACCTCGGCGCCCCGTGGGCGGTCGTCCGGCGGCGCGAGGAGGCGGTCGGCGCGCTGCGCCGCTTCCTGGCCTGGCAGGCCGCCAACGACCGCGAGCTCGTGGCGACCGAGCTGGAGGTCGCCGTGCCGCTCGGCGACGGCGCCGAGCTCCGCGGCCGGGTCGACCGGCTCGAGCGCGACGCGCAGGGCCGGGCGGTCGTCGTCGACCTCAAGACCGGCACGGGCAGGCCGAGCAGGGACGAGCTGCCGCGGCAGCCGCAGCTCGGCGTCTACCAGCTCGCGGTGGCGCTCGGCGCCTTCGCCGACCGCGGCCTGCACGAGCCGGGCGGCGCGTCGCTCGTGCAGCTCAAGAAGGGCAAGCAGGCCCTCGAGCAGCACCAGGTCGCGCTGTCCGACGACGACGACCCGGCGTGGGCCGAGCAGCTCGTCGGCGACGTCGTGCGCGGCATGAGCGGCGGCTCGTTCCCGGCGGCGGTCAACAAGCACTGCCAGAGCTGCGCGGTGCGCACGAGCTGCCCGGCGTGGCCCGAGGGCGACGGGGTCGTGCGGTGAAGCACCTCCCGCTCGACGTCCTCGCCGGGGTGCTCGGCCGCACCCTCAGCGCCGAGCAGGCGGCGGTCGTCACCGCCCCGCTCGAGGCGGGCGCGGTCGTCGCGGGTGCCGGCAGCGGCAAGACGTCGACGATGGTCGCCCGCGTGGTGTGGCTCGTCGGCTCGGGCCGCGTGCGGCCCGACGAGGTGCTCGGCCTGACCTTCACCACCAAGGCGGCCGAGGAGCTGGCCGGGCGCGTGCGCGTCGGGCTCCGCGCGCTCGCCCGGCAGGGCCTGCTGCCCGGCGACACCGACCTCGAGCCGGTCGTGTCGACCTACCACGCCTACGCCGGGCGGCTCGTCCGCGACCACGCCCTGCGCGCCGGCCGGGAGCCGTCCGCGCGGCTCATCACGCCCGCGACGAGCTGGCAGCTGGCGGCCCGGGTGGTCGGCACGTACGACGGGCCGATGGACGCGGTGACGTGGGCCGAGTCGACGGTCGTGCAGGCGGTGCTCGCGCTGGCCGGCGACCTCGCCGAGCACCTCGTCGCGCCCGACGACGTGCGGCGGGTCGGGGCGTGGCTGCGCGAGCGCGCGGCCACCGACGCCGACGTCCTCAAGCCCGGGCGCGACGTCGTCGGCTGCCACGAGGTGCGCGAGCAGCTGCTGCCGCTGGTGGCCCGCTACGCCGAGGCCAAGCGCGCGCGCGACCTGCTCGACTTCGGCGACGTCGTCGCGCTCGCCGCCGAGCTCGCCCGCGACCACCCGGCCGTGCGCGACGCCGAGCGGGCGGCGGCGCGGGTCGTGCTGCTCGACGAGTACCAGGACACCGGCGCGGCGCAGGAGGTGCTGCTGTCGTCCCTGTTCGGCCCCCGCGACGGGGTGTCGCACGCCGTCACCGGCGTCGGCGACCCCTGCCAGAGCATCTACGGCTGGCGCGGCGCCGGCGCCGGCACGCTGCGGCGCTTCGCGCGGGCCTTCGGCGCCCCCGACCCGGCCCCGCGCACCCTGGCCACCACCTACCGCAACGGCGGGCGGGTGCTGCTGCTCGCCAACGCGCTGTCCGCCCCGCTGCGCCGCGAGGGGCTGCCCGTGCCCGAGCTCGCGCCGGCGCCGGGCCGCGAGCACGACGGCGTCGTGCGCTGCGCGCTGCTGGGCGACGCCGACGCCGAGGCGGCCTGGGTCGCGGCCCAGGTGCGCGACGGCCTCGCGGGGCTGCCCGACGACCCTGCGCGGCGCTTCTCGCGCGCGGCGGTGCTGTGCCGCAAGCGCGCCATGTTCCCGCGGCTGCGCGAGGCGCTGGAGGCCGTCGGCCTGCCGGTCGAGGTGGTCGGCCTCGGCGGGCTGCTCGACGTGCCGGAGGTGAGCGACGTCGTGGCCACGCTGTGCGTGCTCGACGACCCGACGGCCGACGCCGCGCTGCTGCGCCTGCTCACCGGTCCGCGCTGGCGCCTCGGCCCGCGCGACCTCGCGGCCCTCGGGCAGCGGGCGCGCGGCCTGGTGCGCCGCGCCGACCGCGACGCCGGCGTCGACGCGGTCGCCGCGGTCGTGCTCGGCGTCGACGACGAGACCGCCGGCTCGCTCGTCGACGCCCTCGACGACCTGCCGGCCGCCGGGCCGCGCGACCCGCTCTCGCCCGAGGGGCGCCGCCGGCTCACCGCGCTGCGCGACGAGCTGCGCGGGCTGCGCGCCCGCCTCGACCAGCCGCTGCCCGAGCTCGTCGCCGACGTCGAGCGCACGCTCGGCCTCGACGTCGAGGTCGCCGCCCGCCCGGGCGCGACGACGGCGTCCGCCGCCCGGGCCGACCTCGACGCCTTCGCCGACGCGGCCGCCGCGTTCTCCGGCGACGCGACCCGCGACGGCGCCCACGGCTCGGTGCTGTCGGCGTTCCTCGCCTTCCTGTCGGCCGCCGAGGACGAGGAGCACGGGCTCGACGGCGGCGCCACGACCGCCGCCGACACCGTCAAGCTCATGACGGTGCACGCCGCCAAGGGGCTGGAGTGGCCGGTCGTCGCGGTGCCCGGCATGGCGGCCGGCAGCGGCTCGGCGGTCTTCCCCGCCGTGCCGCGGGCGTCGACCTCGTGGACCGCCAACGCCCGGCTGCTGCCCTTCCCGCTGCGCGGCGACCGCGACGACCTGCCGGCCCTCGCCGGCCTCGGCCGCGACGACCTCGCGGCGCACGTGCAGGCGAACAAGGAGCGCGACGCCCGCGAGGAGCGCCGGCTGGGCTACGTCGCCGTCACCCGCGCCGAGTCGCTCCTGCTGTGCTCGGGCCACCACTGGGGCGAGGGCAAGACGGTGCTCGGCCCGTCGCCCTTCCTCGAGGAGGCGCGGGCGGCGTGCGAGGCGGGCGCCGGCGACGTCGACACCTGGCTCGAGGAGCCGCCGGAGGTCAACCCGCTCACCGCCCGCGAGCGCACCGCGCCGTGGCCGCTCGTCGCGCCGCCCGCCGCCGCGGGCACCCGCGCGGCCGCCGACCGCGTGCGGGCCCTGCGCGACGCCGGCGTGCCCGCCGTCGCCGACGAGGGCCGCGACCCGGCGTCGCAGGCCCTCGTCGA
>CANKBT010000095.1 GCA_947479995.1 Frankiaceae bacterium
CGCCGCGGCGACTCGTGGTTGTAGAGGATGACGGCGCTGGCGTGCATGCCGCGGCCGCGCTGCACCCCGACGAGGTGGTGCGCGTACGCCTTGGCCGCGCCGTACGGCGAGGTGGGGCGGATCGGCGTCGTCTCGTCCTGCGGGCTGACCTCGGCGTCGCCGAAGACCTCGCCGCTGCTCGCCTGCAGGAAGCGCGCCTGCGGCGCGTGCGCCCGCACGGCCTCGAGCAGCCGCGCCGCGCCGAGCGCCGTGACGTCGGCGGTGAGCACCGGCCGCTCCCAGGAGAACGCGACGCTGCTGATGCCCGCGAGGTTGTAGACCTCGTCGGGCGCCGCGTCGCGCACGACCGCGTCGAGCGACGCCTGGTCGAGCAGGTCGCCGGTGTGCAGCACGACCTCGGGGCTGCGCGCGCGCAGCTCGTCGACCAGCGGGTCGCCCTCGGCGACGAGCCCGTGCACCTCGACGCCCTCGGCGAGCAGCTGCTCGGCGAGGTAGCCGCCGTCCTGGCCGGTGACGCCGGTGACGAGGGCGCGCGCGGTGCCCGAGGTCGGCCGGGTCACAGCCCGGCGGCCTGCTTCTGCAGGGCGAGGTCGTTGTCGACCATCATCCCGACCAGCTCGGGGAAGGAGACCTTCGGCGTCCACCCGAGCACGTCGCGCGCCTTGCTGGCGTCGCCGATGAGCAGGTCGACCTCGGCCGGGCGGAAGAAGCGCGGGTCCTGGCGGACGTGCTTGTCCCAGTCGTCGATGCCGACGCGCGCGAAGGCCAGGTCGAGCAGCTCGGAGATGGGGTGCGTCTCGCCGGTCGAGAGCACGTAGTCGTCGCCCTCGTCCTGCTGCAGCATCCGCCACATGCCCTCGACGTAGTCGCCGGCGAAGCCCCAGTCGCGGCGCGCGTCGAGGTTGCCCATGACGATCTCGTCCTGCAGGCCGAGCGAGATGCGCGCGACGGCCTGGCTGACCTTGCGGGTGACGAACTCCGGGCCGCGCCGCGGGCTCTCGTGGTTGAACAGGATGCCGCTGCTGGCGTGCATGCCGTACGACTCGCGGTAGTTGATCGTCATGTAGTGGCCGAAGACCTTGGCCACGCCGTACGGCGAGCGCGGCCACAGCAGGGTCGCCTCGCTCTGCGGGACCTGCTGCACCTTGCCGAACATCTCGCTGCTGCTGGCCTGGTAGAAGCGCACCTTGCCGAGGTCGCCGCCGGCCCACAGGCGCACGGCCTCGAGGATGTTGAGCACGCCCTTGCCGGTGACGTCGCTCGTGACGTGCGCGTTCTCCCAGGAGTACGCGACGAAGCTGATGGCGCCGAGGTTGTAGACCTCGGTGGGGTTCGCGCTGTTCAGCGCGCGGAGCAGGCTCGACATGTCGGTGAGGTCGCCGGTGAGCAGCTGCACGCCCGGGACGGTCTCCCGCACCATGTCGAACTTCGGGTTGTTCTGCCCGCGGACCAGGCCGAAGACCTCGTAGCCCTTGTCGAGCAGGAGCTCGGCCAGGTAGAGGCCGTCCTGTCCCGTGATCCCGGTGATGAGCGCCCGCTTGTCGGCCATGTCCCCGCACTTCTCGTCGTCCACTGCTGCCGCAGCTGTCGCGGCCGAGGCTAGCGGGGCCGGGCGCCCGAGCGCGGGAGGCGGCGGGCAGCCGGTCGGGCGGTCACAGCGGGAGGCGGCGGAACAGCGGACGCGGCACGTGGCGCAGCCCGCTCATGAGCAGGCGCAGCGCGCCCGGCACCCAGATGACCGTCGCGCGGCCGTCGAGCGCCTTGACCGTCGCCGCCGCGACCGCCTCGGGCGTGGTGCTGAGCGGCGCGGGCTCCATGCCCTCGGTCATCTTGCTGGCGACGAAGCCGGGGCGGACGACGAGCACCTTCGCGCCGGTGCCGACGAGCGCGTCGGCCAGGCCGGTGGCGAAGCCGTCGAGCCCGGCCTTGCTCGAGCCGTAGACGAAGTTGGAGCGGCGCACCCGCTCGCCGGCGACCGACGAGAGCACGACGAGCGTGCCGTGGCCCTGCAGGCGCAGCTGGTTGGCGACGGCGGTGAGCACCGAGACGCCGCCGACGTAGTTGGTGCGCGCGACGGCGACGGCCGACGCCGGGTCGGTCTCGTCGACGGCCTGGTCGCCGAGCACGCCGAAGGCCGCCACCGTCACGTCGAGGTCGCCGGTGCGCGCCACGACGTCGGCGACGAGCGCGACGTGGGCGTCGGTGTCGTCGGCGTCGAACGCGAAGCGCAGCACCTCGCGCGCACCGGCGGCCCGCAGCGCGGTCTCCTGCGCGTCGAGCGCCTCGGGGCGCCGGGCGGCGAGCGCGACGGTGCGGGCGCCCTTGCCGACGAGCGCGACCGCGGTGGCCAGGCCGATGTCGGAGCTGCCGCCCAGGACGAGCACGGTCTGGACGTCGCCGACGGCGTTGCGCACGGGTCTCCTACGAGGGGTGGGTCGGGGCGGGGGTGGCGGGTCAGGCGAGGTCGACGCGGCGGGACAGGTCGCTCGTGAGCACGCGGTGCGGGTCGAGCCGCTCGCGCACCTCCCGCCAGCGGTCGAGCTCGGGGTACATCGCGCGCAGCAGCTCGGGGCGCAGCCGGCTGTCCTTGGCCAGGTAGACCCGCCCGCCCGCGGCGACGACGACCTCGTCGAGGTCGTCGAGCAGCGCGCCGAGGCCCGGCAGGGCGGCCGGGATGTCGAGCGCGAGCGTCCAGCCCGGCTCGGGGAAGCTCAGCCAGCCGTTGCCGCCGCCGAAGCGCTTGAGCACGGCGAGGAACGACGGGCACTGGTGCGCGACGAGCTGCTCGACGATGCGGCGCAGCGCCGCCTCCTCGCCGAACGGCACGACGAACTGGTACTGCAGGAAGCCGGCGGTGCCGTAGACGGTGTTCCACTGGCCGACGCCGTCGAGCGGGTGGAAGAAGGCCGACAGCCCCTCGTGGTGGCCGGCGCGCAGCGTCGGGCTCTTGCGGAACCACAGCTCGTTGAAGGCGCGCACGGTCAGCCGGTTGAGCAGGCCCGGCGGCACCCACGCGGGCGCCGACAGCAGCGACCTCGGGGCGTACGCCAGCGGGTGCGCGGCCCTGCGGCCGCTGAGCTCGGACCGCGGCGTGTGGTCGCCGCGCATGAGCACCGACCGGCCGAGCGACGCGCCGCGGGCCAGCAGGTCGATCCAGGCGACGGAGTAGCGGAAGTCGTCGTCGTGCTCGGACATCCGGCGCATGACGTCGTCGAGGTCGTCGGCCCGCTCGGTGGTGCTCGTGATCGACGACGTCTCGACGGGCAGCAGCCGCAGCGTCGCGCGGGTGATGACGCCGGTGAGGCCCATGCCGCCGGCGGTCGCCCAGAAGACGTCGGGGTCGCCGTCGGGCGTCACCGTGCGCAGCGCGCCGTCCGGGGTGAGCAGGTCGAAGGACAGGACGTTGTTGGCGAAGCTGCGGTCGAGGTGGTGGTTCTTGCCGTGGATGTCGCAGGCGATCGCGCCGCCGACCGTGACGTAGCGGGTGCCGGGGGTGACGACCGGCCACAGGCCGAACGGCACGAGGCTGCGCATGAGCTGGTCGAGGCTCGCGCCGGCGTCGACGGTGACGGTCGCGCCGTCGACGTCGAGCGCGTGCACGCCGGCCATCGCGGTCATGTCGAGCACGCGGCCGCCGGCGTTCTGCGCGGCGTCGCCGTAGCTGCGCCCCAGGCCGCGGGGCAGCACGCCGCGGCGGCCGGGGTCGGTGAGCACGGCGCGCACGTCGTCGACGCCGCGCGGGCGCACGAGCTCGGCCGGCGTCGGGCGCGTGCGCCCCCAGCCAGCGAGCGCGGCGCGCGAGGTCTGCAGCCCGGTCACGGCCGTCACCCGGCGTAGACCCCGAGCGCGAACAGCACGGCCCACACCAGGCCGAACAGCTGCAGCTGCCGGTCGCCGAGCACGACCTCCTCGGGCTCGCCGCCCTCGCCGCCCTCGACCCGGTAGGCGTAGCGCAGCACCGCGACGACGAACGGCGCGACGCTGAGCTCGTAGAAGATCGGGTGCGGCTGGCCCTGCGACAGGGAGAAGGCCCAGAGGCTGTAGCCGACCATCGTCACGGCCGACGCGATCGACCAGACGTAGCGCAGGTAGGCGTCGGAGTAGAGCGCGAGCGAGGCGCGGGTCGAGGCGCGCTCCTCCCCCATCTCCATGAACTCGCCGTGGCGCTTGCCGGCCACCATGAACAGCGAGCCGAACGCCGCGACGAGCAGGAACAGCGACGACAGCGGCACGTCGACGGCGACGCCGCCGGCGATGGCCCGCAGCAGGAAGCCCGACGCCACGAGCACGAGGTCGACGACCGCGACGTGCTTGAGCCACAGCGAGTACGACGTGGTCGTCACGACGTAGGTGGCGAGCACGACGAGCAGCTCCCACCGCACGACGGCGCTCAGGGCGGCGCCGCCGAGCAGCAGGGCGGCGCCGACGACGACCGCGAGGCGCACCGGCACCACGCCCGCCGCGACCGGGCGGTGGCGCTTGACCGGGTGCACGCGGTCGCCCGCGACGTCGCGCACGTCGTTGAGGTAGTAGACGCCGCTGGCGGTGAGGCAGAACGACAGCACCGCGACGGCGAGGTCGCCCCAGACCGCGGGGTCGTCGAGCACGCCGGCCGCGGCCGGCGCGGCGAGCAGCAGGACGTTCTTCGTCCACTGCCGCGGCCGGGCCTCGCGCACGAGCCCGCCGACCAGCCCGGAGGGGCGCCCGCCCGCGCGCTCGGCGGCCGTGCGGGGCTCGCGGGTGGGGGCGCTCATGGCTCGTCTCGCTCGGGTGCGGGGCCCCGCCAGCGTAGGGGACGGGGGCGCTCCAGACCGGGTGCCCCGCCGGGCCCCAGGGCCCGGCGCGGGACCCCGCGGCCGTCAGTGGTCGGCGTCGACCTCGAGCACGAAGGCCGGGTCGGTCCAGCGGTCCGTGCGCTGCAGCGACTGCGCTTGCACGACCCAGCGGCTCGTCACGGCGACGTCGGGCTCGCCCTCGGCGCCCGGCTCGCTGTGCGCCAGGGCGGTGACGACGAGGTGGCCGTCGCGCACCTGCGCGTCGTGCACGGTGGCGCGCTCCTCGGCGGGCAGCGCGTCGCCGACGAGCACCGGGCCGGCGGCGTCGCCGCGGTAGACGAGCACGGAGGTCGGCTCGGGCGCGCCGCCGCAGGCGAGCACGACCGCGGCCTCGTCGACGCCGTCGCCGTCGAGGTCGCCGAAGACCGGGCCCCCCTCACGGGGGACGGCGCCGGGGCACGCGGCCGGGCCGCCGCCCGACCAGTCGACGGTCGCGAGCGCGCCGACGGGGGCGGCGGGCACGGGCGGTGCGGTGACCGCCTCGGGGAGCGGCAGGAAGGTCGTGCCCGGGGTCGGCACGGCCGGCTCGGCGCCCGGCAGCACCGGCTCCTCGACGGGCACGGCGCCCGGCAGCTCGGCGGCCGGCACGGGCGTCGACAGCGCGGCCTCGCGGGGCTCCGGCGAGGAGCCGCAGGCGGTGAGCAGGAGCGCGGGGGCGAGGGCTGCGGCCAGGGCGACGGCGCGCACCGAGGGGGTGCAGGCGGGGGACATCGGTCCTCTTCTCGTGACACAGGGCAAGGTGGACTCTAGTCTCAGACGTCCCAGCAGTCACAGCAGACACACCGCGACACGCAGCTGGGGACTGCCTGGACGGCGACTGGACGCCCTTCCGGGCTAAGGGTCGGCGCCCGACCGGCCGACCCTTAGCGAGAACCCGACCTCGACGCCCCGCACCCCGCGGGACGGCAGACCACCGGAGCACCGAATGCCTCGCGCTCGTCGCGGCCGCGCGACCACCGTCGCCGCCGCCGCCGCCCTGCCCGCCCTCGCCGTCCTGCAGGTCGCCCACGCGGCGCTGCCGGCACGGACCTTCGGCCCGGGCATCGAGGCCCTCGCCGCGTACGACGGCCAGGACACCTGCAGCCCGACGGCCAAGGCCGGCGCCACCGCGCTGCGCTCGCTGCTGGTCTCGAGCTACGCCGGCACCGGCGACCTCGGCATCGTCCGCGACTGCGCCACCGGCGGCACGAGCGAGCACAAGGAGGGGCGCGCCTTCGACTGGAAGGTCAACGCCTTCAACGCCTCGCAGGACGCCGCCGCGAAGAACTTCTTCGCCGCCGCCCTCGCCACCGACCAGTACGGCAACAAGTACGCGATCGCCCGCCGCCTGGGGATCATGTACATGATCTACAACAAGAGCATCTGGTCGGCGTACAACGCCGACGCCGGCTGGCGCCCGTACACCGGCGCCAACCCGCACACCGACCACGTGCACATCAGCCTCAGCCGCGTCGGCGGCGACAAGGGCACGTCGTACTGGACCGGCACGCCGGCCCGCACCTACACGGCGACGTCCAAGGCCGTCCTCGACAAGTGGGAGTCGCTCGGCGGCGCCGAGGGCGTGCTCGGCGCGCCGGTGCAGGGCGAGTACGCCGTGGCCGGCGGCCGCGCCCAGGACTTCAAGGGCGGCACGATCTACTACAGCACCGCGCAGGGCGCGACCGCCGTGTACGGCGCCATCGGCGTCCGCTACACGAGCCTCGGCGGCACGACGAGCGTGCTCGGCATGCCCGTCGGCGACGAGGTCGACGTCCCCGGCGTCCCCGGCGCGCGGATGAACCGCTTCACCAACGGCCGCATCTACTGGTCGCCCAAGACCGGCGTCGGCTCGGTGCAGGGCGCCATCGCCACCCGGCACGCCGAGCTCGGCGGCCCGGCCGGTGCGCTCGGCCTGCCCGTCGACGACGAGAAGGCGGCCGGCAAGGGCCGGGTCTCGACGTTCTCCGGCGGCCGCATCGTGTGGGGCGCGAACAGCGGCGCCCACGCGGTCGTCGGCGCCATCGGCGTCGGCTGGGACCGCGTCGGCGGCGCGGCCGGCCCGCTCGGCCTGCCCACCTCCAGCGAGCAGCCGGCCGCCGGCGGCGCCCGCACCAACTCCTTCGAGAACGGCGACGTCTACTGGTCGGCCAAGACCGGCGTGGCGGCCGTGCAGGGCGCCATCGCCGGCCGCTACGAGGCGCTCGGCGGCCCCGCCGGTGCGCTCGGCCTCCCGCTCGAGGACGAGAAGGCGGCCGGCAAGGGCCGCGTCTCGCGCTTCCAGGGCGGCCGCCTCGTGTGGGGCCCGACCACCGAGACGCACCTGGTCGCCGGCGCGGTGGGCGTCGGCTGGGACCAGCTGGGCGGCGCGGCCGGCCCGCTCGGCCTGCCGAGCACCGACGAGGTCGCGGCCCCCGGCGGCGGGCGCATGAACGCCTTCCAGGGCGGCGGCGTCTACTGGTCGGCCCAGACCGGCGTCAACGGCATCTACGGCGCCATCGCCGCCAAGTACGCCGAGCTCGGCGGCGCCGCGGCCCTCGGCATCCCGGTCGCCAACGAGGTCGCCGTCAAGGGCGGCCGCATGTCGCAGCTCAAGCTCGGCCGCATCTACTACGGCGGCACCACCGGCGCGCACCTCGTCGCGGGCGCCATCGGCGTCGGCTACGACCGCGCCGGCGGCCCGAACGGCGTCCTCGGCCTGCCCACCAGCGACGAGGTCGCGGCGGGCAGGACCGGCCGGGCGTCGTCGTTCCAGGGCGGCCGCGTGCTCTGGTCGCCGGCCACCGGCGTGCACGCCGTGACCGGCCCGGCGCTCGCCCACTACGACGCCAACGGCGGCGCGAACGGCTTCCTCGGCTTCCCGACCAGCGGCCTGACCCGCCTCGACGCCACCGCGTCCTACCAGGACTTCCAGGGCGGCCGGGTCTACGTCGTCGGCGGGCGGGCGCAGTCCGTGCGCGGCGCGATCCTCGCGACGTACCTGCACCTCGGCGGCTCCTACGGCAGCCTCGGGCTGCCGACCTCCGACGAGTACGACGTGCCGGGCGGCCGCCGCTCGGACTTCACCGGCGGCTCGCTGGTCTTCGACTCCCGCACGGGGGCGATCACGCGGCTCTGAGCCGGCCCTCCCCCGCGCCTACCGTCGTCCCGTGCCCCGTCCCGCGCTGCGCCCCTCCCCCGAGGTGCTGCGCTTCGCGGCGACCGGGCTCGCGGCGTACGCGACCGACCTGCTGGTGTTCAACGCGCTGCTGCTCGGCGCCGGCACCTCCTCGACGACGGCCAAGGTCGTCTCCAGCGTGGCGGCCATCGGCGTCGCCTTCGCCGGGAGCCGCTGGTACACCTGGCGCGACCGGCGCAGCGACGCGCCGTGGCGCGAGTACGCGCTGTTCTTCGTGCTGTCGGTCGTCGCCGCACTGCTCCAGCTCGGCTGCCTGGTGCTGTCGCACGACGTGCTCGGCCTGACCAGCGCGCTGGCCGACAACGTGTCGGCGAACGTCGTCGGCATGGCGCTCGCCACGGCGTTCCGCTTCGTCACCTTCCGCACGCTGGTCTTCCCCGAGCGCGACCCGGCGCCCGGGTGACCGCCCCCGGATGACGGGTTCAAGCGCGACACGGGTCCGGTCGAGCACTTCGGCAGGGCAGACGTGGCGTCCATCACGCACCATGCACCCACGCCGACCGGAGCACCGGCCGGAGCACACGAGCGGAGCCCGTCGCATGCAGCAGTTCCCCCTCGCCCGGCGCGCCCTCGCCGCCGGCCTCACCGCGCTGCTCGCGGTGCCGCTCGCGGCCGCCGGCGCCCCGGCCGCGGCGCAGGACGCCGCACCCGGCGTCGTGCTGCTGCCGGGAAGCAAGGCCCCCGTGCGCCTCGACCCCGACGCGGTCGTCGAGGCCCCGACCGCCGGCGCCCCGGCGCCGCGCGCGTCGGTCCGGGCGCTGCCCGGCGGCGCCGTGCGCGTGGCCGGCGCGCAGTCGCAGTGGGAGGTCGTCTTCGAGAGCGACTTCCCGGCCGTCGCCCGCACCGCCTTCCAGCGCGCCGTCGCGCGCTGGGCCGCCGTGCTGCCGTCCTCGCAGGTCATCACCGTCAGCGCGCGCTGGCTGACGCTGCCCGAGGGCGGCGTGCCCGACCCGGGCCTGCTCGGCTCCGCGGGCCCCACCGACTTCGCCCTCAGCCCCGGCCGCGCCGTGCCCGTCGCACTGGCCGAGAAGCGGGCCGGTGCGCCGCTCAACGGCCCGGCCGACGCCGACATCGAGGCCGACTTCAACAGCGCCCAGCCGGCCTGGCACTACGCCACGACCGCGCCGCCGCCCAACCTGGTCGACTTCGAGACGATCGCCCTGCACGAGCTCGCGCACGGCCTGGGCTTCATCGGCAGCGCCGGCCCCGAGGGCGGCCAGCTCACGCTCGGCCTCACCGACGGCCAGTCGCGCTACTACCTCGACTTCGACGAGCGCGTGGTGCGCTCGAGCGGCACGCGCGTGCGCTCGCTGCCCAACCCCGGCCCCGCGCTCACGAGCGCCCTGCAGTCGGGCGACCTGTTCTGGGACGGTGGCAACGCCGTCCGCGCCAACGGCGGCGTCCGCCCGAGGCTGTACGCCCCGAACCCCTTCGAGCCCGGCTCGTCGTTCGCGCACCTCGACGAGATGACCTACCGCGAGGGCACGCCCAACGCGCTCATGACGCCGTTCATCGGCCGCGGCGAGCGCATCACGGCGCCCGGTCCGCTGGCCACGGCCATGCTCGACGACATCGGCTGGCTCGACGTCGGCTTCTGCGCGCGCAACTCCAACCCGCCGGCGAGCCCGAACCCGGCGGCGGCGACGGGCTACTGGTCGCTGGCGCGCGGCGGCGGGCTGTTCACCAGCAACGCCGGCGCCCCGTTCTACGGCGCCCCCAGCCAGACCCGCCTGCCCATCCCGAGCGCCGCCATGACCAGCCGCCCCCAGGGCGACGGCTACTGGGTCGTCGGCCCCGGCGGCGCCGTCCAGAACTTCGGCGCCGCCCGCTGGTCCGGCGACGCCCGCGGCCTGCCCCTGGCCACCCCGGTCGTCAGCATCGTGGCCACCGCCAGCGGCAACGGCTACTGGCTGTTCACCGCCGACGGCGCCGTCTTCAGCTACGGCGACGCCCCCTTCTACGGCAGCCTGGGCAGCATCGGCGTGCGCACCA
>CANKBT010000096.1 GCA_947479995.1 Frankiaceae bacterium
CGGCCGCGACAGCGCCTCGACCGTCGCGCGGGTGGCCGACCGCCTGTTCGACGAGCAGCCGCGCGCCTCGCGGGAGGCCGGGCTCGGCGCCCTGCAGGTCTGGTCGGCGCTGCTGGAGCGGTCCGGCCGCGGGCGCGGCGACCGCGAGCTGGCGGTGCTGTTCACCGACCTGGTCGGCTTCTCCGACTGGTCGCTGCGGGCGGGCGACGACGACACGCTGCACCTGCTGCGGGTCGTCGCGCAGGTGCTCGAGCCGGCCGTCACCGCGCACCGCGGGCGGGTCGTCAAGCGCATGGGCGACGGCCTCATGGCCGTCTTCCCCGGCCCGCAGCAGGCCTTCGACGCCGTGGTCGCCGCGCGGGCGGGGCTCGCGCAGGTCGAGGTGGCCGGCTACGCGCCGCACCTGCGCGCCGGGCTGCACACCGGGCGGCCGCGGGCCATCGGCGACGACTACCTCGGCGTCGACGTCAACATCGCGGCCCGCCTCGCCCAGCGCGCCGGCGCCGACGAGCTGCTGGTCTCGGACACCGCGCTGGCGGGCCTGGACCCCGAGCGCGTGAGCTGCCGGCGCAAGAAGACCTTCGGGTGGACGCGGACCAAGGGCGTGCCGGACGACCTGGTCGTGTACGCCGCGGCGCCGCGCCCGGGCCCCTGACCGGTGGCAGACTCGGCGGCGTGAGCAGCACCCGGAGCTTCTCCGTGCGCACCCGGTCCGCCGACCTCGACGACGCGACCGGCGGTCCGCCGCTCGACGTGCTCGTCGTCGGCATGGGGGCGACCGGCGCGGGCGTCGCGCTCGACGCCGCCAGCCGCGGGCTGCGCGTGCTCGTGGTCGACATGGGCGACGTCGCGAGCGGCACCTCCAGCAAGAGCAGCAAGCTGGTGCACGGGGGCCTGCGCTACCTGGAGAACTACGAGTTCGGCCTGGTGCGCGAGGGCGTCGTCGAGCGGCAGCTGCTCATGCGCCTCGCGCCGCACCTCGTGCGGCCGATGGACTTCCTCTACCCGGTGTGGCCCGACACCGCCCGGCGCCGCCTGCTCGGCCTCGGCCTGTCGACGTACGACGTCTTCGCGCTGGCGAACACGGGCGGGTCGGCGGTGCGGCGGCACAGTCGCATCGACGCCGAGGAGGCGGTCGCCCTCGCGCCCGCGCTGGCCGACAGCGGGCTCGCCTACTCCTACCTCTACGGCGACTGCGCCACCGACGACGCCCGGCTCGTGCTCGCGGTCGTGCAGGCCGCCCGCCGCTTCGGCGCGCTCGTCGCGTCGTACGCCGAGGTCACCGGCCTGAGCAAGGGCCCCGACGGGCGGGTCGACGGCGCGCAGCTGCACGACCGGCTCGACGACCGGGTGCTGCAGGTGCGCGCCCGGCACGTCGTCAACGCCACGGGCGTCTGGGTCGACCAGCTGCAGGGGCTCGAGGAGCCCGGCCGCCCGGGCGTCGTGCAGCCGAGCAAGGGCGTGCACGTCGTCGTGCCGCACGACCGGCTGCCGCTGCGCGACACCAGCGTGCTGCTGCCGAGCAAGCAGGGCGACGGCCGCTCGATGTTCGCCATCCCGTGGGGCCGCCAGACGATCCTCGGCACCACCGACACGCCGTACGACGGCGCGCTCGCGGACCTCTCGCTCACCGCGGAGGACCTCGACTACGTGCTGGCCGCCGGCAACGCCGTCTTCCGCACCGGGCTCACCGCCGACGACGTGCTCGGCGCCTGGGCCGGCGTCCGGCCGCTGATCAAGCAGCCGGCGTCGGGCGACGGGTCGATGAGCGACATCAGCCGCCGGCACACGCTCGTCGAGGGCGCCGGCGGGCTGCTGACCATCACCGGCGGCAAGCTGACGACGTACCGCCGGATGGCCAAGGACGTCGTCGACCGCGTCGTGGAGCGCGACGGCCGCCGGGCGCGGTGCCGCACCGACGAGATCGCGCTGTCCGGGCGGCTCGACGTGCCGCTGCTGCTCGACGAGGTGCGCGCCGCCGCCGTGCCGCTCGGGCTCGACGACGAGGTCGCGCGCTCGCTGGTGCGCCAGCTCGGCGAGCGGGCGACCGACGTGCTGCAGCTCGTCGCGGCCGACACCCGCCTCGGCGAGCGGCTCACGCCGCACGCGCCGCACATCGCCGCGGAGGTCGTGCACGCCGCCCGGGCCGAGGGCGCCGCGACGCTCGAGGACGCCTACGGCCGCCGCATGCGGCTGTCGCTGCGCGAGCGCGACGCCGGCCTGCCCGGCGCCCTGCGCGCGGCCCGGCTGCTGGCGGCCGAGACCGGCCGCGACGACGCCTGGGCGCAGGCGCAGGTCGGGGCGTACGCCGAGGCCGTGCGCCGCGAGCGCGGCGTGCTCGGGCTGGCCGAGCCGGCGCTGCTGCCCTAGCGGCCGCCCGGGCGCGCCCGGCCCTCGCGGCCGGTCAGCCGACCGAGCTGTAGGCGATGACGCCGCGGCGCACCGCCTTGACGGCCGCGCGGGCGGTGGGGCCGACCGGCGAGCCGCCCGCCTCGGCCACGTCGGCGACCTGGCCGAGCAGGTCGACCAGCTGCTTGCACCAGCGGACGAAGTCGCCGGCCGTCAGCTCGCGCTCGTCGGCCAGCACCTGCTCGAGCGTCGCCCCGCCCGCCCAGCGCCAGGCCACCCACGCGAAGCCCGGGTCGGGCTCGCGCGTGAAGGCGACGCGGTGCTCGGCCTCGACCTGCGCCAGGCGCGACCACGTGCGGGCCGTGCCGCGCAGGGCGGTCGTCACCGCCCCGCCGGGCGGCGGCGTGCCGGCCTCGTCGGCGCGCCGGGCCTCGTAGACCAGCGCGCTCACGGCGCCGGCGAGCTCCTGCGGGGTCAGGCCGTCCCAGAGCCCCTCGCGCAGGCACTCCACGACGAGCAGGTCGGCCTCGCTGTAGACCCGCGCCAGCTGCGAGCCGGTCGGGGTGACCTCCTCGCCGCGCAGGTAGCCCTCCTGCTCCAGCACCGCGCAGACCCGGTCGAAGGTGCGGGCGATCGAGTGGGTCTTGCCCTGCACCTTGCGCTCGAGGGCGTCGGTCTCGGCGCGCAGCCGCGTCCAGCGCTCGCCCCAGCGCAGGTGCTGCTCGCGGTCGTCGCAGCCGTGCACCGGGTGGCGGCGCAGCGCCGCGCGCAGCTGCTGCAGCTCGCGGTCGTCCGCGGCGCCCGAGCGGCGCTTCGCGGGCTTGCCGGCCGGAGTGCGCTGCAGGGCCCGCAGCGAGCTGGCCAGGTCGCGGCGGTCCTGCGCCGAGCGGGGGTTGAAGCCCCGCGGCACCCTCACGCGCCCGACCGGCTCGACGGGGTGCGGGAAGTCCGCGCTCGACAGCCGGCCGGCCCACCGGTCCTCGGTGACCACGAGCGGGTGGACGTCGCCGCCCACGCCGACGCCCGGGTCGACGACGACCGCCAGGCCCGAGCGCTTGCCCTGCGGCACCCGCACGACGTCGCCGGGCTGCAGCCGCTCCAGCGACTGCGCCGCCTCGGCCCGGCGGTGCGCCGCGCCCTGCTTGGCCAGCGCCTTCTCGCGCTCGGCGACCTGCTGGCGCAGCCGGGCGTACTCGCGCACGTCGCCGAGGTGGCAGGCCATCGACTCCTCGTAGCCGGCCAGCGCCTCGAGGCCGCGCGTGACCTGCCGGGCCAGGCCGACGACGCTGCGGTCGGCCTGGAACTGCGCGAACGAGCTCTCCAGCAGCGCGCGGGCCTGCTCGCGCCCGACGGCGCCGACCAGGTTGACCGCCATGTTGTACGACGGCCGGAAGCTCGACCGGAGCGGGTAGGTGCGGGTGCTGGCCAGGCCGGCCAGGTGCACCGGGTCGAAGCCCTGCTGCCACAGCACGACGGCGTGGCCCTCGACGTCGATGCCGCGGCGGCCGGCGCGGCCGGTGAGCTGGGTGTACTCCCCCGGCGTGACGTCGGCGTGCGCCTCGCCGTTCCACTTCACCAGCTTCTCCAGCACGACCGAGCGGGCCGGCATGTTGACGCCGAGCGCGAGCGTCTCGGTGGCGAAGACCGCCTTGACCAGGCCCTCGGCGAACAGCTCCTCGACGACCTCCTTGAACGACGGGAGCATGCCGGCGTGGTGGGCGGCGATGCCGCGCTGCAGCCCCTCGAGCCACTCCCAGTAGCCGAGCACCCGCAGGTCCTCGTGCGGCACGTCGCGGGTGCGCCGCTCGACGTGCAGGCGGACGCGCTCGGCGTCGGCGTCCGACAGCAGCCGCAGGCCCGAGCGCAGGCACTGCTCGACGGCGTCCTGGCAGCCGGCCCGGCTGAACACGAACGTGATCGCCGGCAGCAGCCCGTCGCGGTCGAGTCGCTCGAGCACCTCGGGGCGGCGCAGGGCGGGACGGCGCTGCGGGCCGTCCCCCCGGCGCGGGACGCGCTGGCGCTCCTCGCGGGCGCGTCGCACCAGGTCGGGGTTGACGTCGTCGCCGGCGAACAGGTCGACCAGGCGCGACCCCACCAGGACGTGCTGGAACAGCGGCACCGGCCGGTGCTCCTCGACGACCACCTCGGTGTCGCCGCGGACGGTGACCAGCCACTCGGCGAACTCCTCGGCGTTGCTCACGGTCGCCGACAGCGACACCAGCGCGACGTCCTCGGGCAGGTGGATGATCACCTCCTCCCACACGGCGCCACGGGCGCGGTCGGCGAGGTAGTGCACCTCGTCCATGACCACGTGCGAGAGCCCGCGCAGGCCGGGGCTGCCGGCGTAGAGCATGTTGCGCAGCACCTCGGTGGTCATGACGACCACGTCGGCGTCGCCGTTGACGGCGGTGTCGCCGGTGAGCAGGCCGACCCGCTCGGCGCCGTAGCGGGCGCGCAGGTCTGCGTACTTCTGGTTGCTCAGGGCCTTGATCGGCGTCGTGTAGAAGCACTTGCCGCCGCGGGCGAGCGCGAGGTGCACGGCGAACTCGCCGACGACGGTCTTGCCGGCGCCGGTCGGCGCGGCGACGAGCACGCCGCGGCCGTCCTCGAGCGCGCGGCAGGCGGTGCGCTGGAAGGCGTCGAGGCCGAACGGGTAGCCGGTCTCGAAGGCCGTCAGCTGCGGACCGACCTGGTTCTTGCGGAACGCCGCGTAGCGCTCCGCCGGGGAGGCGGTCACCCCGTCAGGCTAGGCGCTGGCGCGCGGGCTACACGTCGAGGCGCGACGGGGTGAGGTCGACCTGCGAGGCCTCGTCGTCGGCGAGCTGCGCGTCGGGGTGCGCGGCCGCCTTGCGGCGGGCCCGGCGCTCGCGCAGCCGGGCGCCCAGGATGCACACCTCGTACAGCCCGTAGAGCGGCACGGCCATGATCACGAAGGTGAACGGGTCCTGCGACGGGGTGAGCACGGCGGCCGCCGCGAAGATCGCGACGACCATGCCGCGGCGCCAGGAGCGCATCCGCGCCGCCGGGAAGACGCCGACGAGGTTGAGGAAGGCCACGACCACCGGGAACAGGAAGGCGAAGCCGAAGGCCAGCAGCGTCAGCGTGACGAAGTTGAGGTAGTCCTTCACGCCGAGCAGGTTGGTGAGGTCGTCGCCGCCGACGGTGAGCAGGAAGTTCAGGCCCTTGTCGAGCGTGAGGTAGGCCATCGTCACGCCGACGCCGAACAGCAGCAGCGAGGCGCCGAGGAAGCCCGCGGCGTAGCGGCGCTCGTGGCGGTGCAGCGCCGGGGTGATGAACGCGCCGAGGTGGTAGAGCCACACCGGGCTCGAGAAGACCGCGCCGGCGATGAACGCCGTGCGCAGGCGCACCGCGAACTCCTCGAACGGCCCGAAGGCGAACAGCTGGTCGTTGCTGCGGCCGGCCTCGGTGCGCAGGTAGGGCTGGCGCAGGAAGTCCAGGATCGGTTCCCACAGCACGAAGCACACGACGACCGCGACGGTCAGCGCGAGCATCGACCAGCCGGCGCGGTTGCGGAACTCGCGCAGGTGCTCGACGAGGGGCATGCGCCCGTCGGCGGGACGGGGCGCGCCGGCCTTCACCGCCACGAGGCGCCCGCCACTACGGGCGGGGCTGCTGCTGGGGCTGTGCCACCGGCGCCTCGTCGACGCGGGGCGCGACCGACGGCTGCTCGAGCGCCGCGGGGGCGACCGGGGCGGCGGGCGTGGCCGGCGCGGCCTGGGTGGCGGTCGTCTCGGCGTCGCGCTTGGCGTCGTCGTCGCGCAGGCCCTTGGTCTCGGCCTTGAAGATCCGCACCGACTTGCCCAGCGAGCGGGTCGCCTCGGGGAGCTTCTTGTAGCCGAACAGGAGCATGATCAGCACGGCGACGAGGATCAGCTCCCATCCACCGGGGAGGTTCATGTGGGCTCTCCTAAGCGCGCGTCGGTCGGGTCGTGCTCAGGGCCACACGGTACGCCGTCGTCAGGCCCCTGACCCGCTGGCGCGGTGACGGGAGGGCGACGGGCGGGTGTCGAGCCGGGGGCCGGCTCCCGGGCCGGTCGCGGGCGGCGGCTGCACGCGGGCGGCGGCGTCGGCCAGCCCGGCGGCCACCTCCCCCAGGCCCTTGACCGCCTGGAGCAGGCCCTTGACCCGCCCGTACAGGCGCAGGGCGACGAGCACGAGCACGACGAGCACCAGCGCGGCGAGCGCGACGTCGACGAGGACCCAGGGCACGCGCCGACCCTAGCCCGCGGCGGGGGCGCCCGGTCGGGGGCGCGTCAGCTGCGGACGGGCGCCTGCGCGGCGGCGGCCAGCAGGTCGGTGTCGCCCAGGCGCAGGGCGAAGTCGAGCAGGTCGTCGTAGTCGAGCGCCGGGCCCGCCTTGGGCTCGAGCACCTCGGCCGGCAGGTCCCACACCTCGGGGGTGACGCCGCCGCTGATGAGCAGCGCCACGACGTGGTCGTCGGCGGGCTTGCGCACCTCGTCGCCGCACTCCGGGCAGCCGAAGGCGTAGTACGACAGGTCCGCCGAGGAGCAGACCCGCAGCGCCACGTCGGCCGACGTCAGCTCGACCGCCCCGCAGGACGGGCAGGAGGCCTTGATCGTGGTCATGTCGCTCCCTCTCCGGTGCGCCGCTCTGGCGACACCCGGGGCATCGGCACGACCCGCGCCGAACCTGAGCGCCGAGCGCCGGGCGGCCCCGGGGCGCCTCAGGAGCCGGCGTACGCCTCGAGCGCGCGGCGGGCCTGCGCGCGCACGGCGGTGGCCAGCCCCTCGGGGGCGAGCACGGTCGCGCTGTCGCCGAGGCGCAGGGCCAGGCGGCACACCCAGCCGGTGTCGGGGGTGCGCAGGCGCACGACGAGGGTGCCGTCGCCGGCGTCGTCGACCTGCTCGGCCGGGTAGTGGTCGGCGACCCAGTGGGCGCCCGGGCGCAGCGCCAGCACGACGAGCTCGTCGGTCGGCGACGGCTGGAACAGCCCCTGCGACAGGTCGCGCTCGGGCAGCCCGGGCGGCGGCTCGGCCGGCAGGTCGAGCACCTCGACGGCCGCGACCCGGTCGAGGCGGAAGGTGCGCACGCCCTCGGCGCGGCGGCACCAGGCCTCGAGGTAGGGCCGTCCGTCGACGAGGGCCAGGCGCAGCGGGTCGACGTCGCGCTCGGTGGTCTCGTCGCGTCCGGGCACGTGGTAGCGCAGGTGCAGCCGGCGGCCCTCGCGCAGCGCCTGCTCGACGACGGGGAGCACCCGCTCCTCGCCCTCGACGGCGACCTCGACGCGCTTGGCGGCCTCGGCGGCGGCGCCGGCGACGCCCTCGACCTTGACGAGCGCCCGGTCGAGCGCGTCGCGCTCCTCCAGGCCCGGCGTCTCGGCCAGCGCCCGCAGGGCGACGACGAGCGCGAGCGCCTCGTCGGAGGTGAGCCGCAGCGGGCGCGTGACCCCGGCCGGCTCGAACAGCGTGATGGTGTCGCCCTCGAACGCGATGTCGATGAGGTCGCCCGGGCCGTGGCCGGGCAGCCCGCAGACCCACAGCAGGTCGAGGTCCTTGCGCAGCCGCTCGACGCTCACCCCGAAGACCGCGGCGGCCTCGGCGAAGGGCACGCCGGGGCGGGCCAGCAGGTAGGGCACGAGCGCCAGCAGGCGCGGCAGCTCGGCGGTCTCGCGGGTCACGCCGGCACCCCCTCCTCGTGGGCGGCGGCGGCCTGCAGCCGGCGGACGACGGCGTCGCGCGCCTCGGGCGGCGACACGACGACCGCGTCGGCGCCGAAGCCGGTGACGCGGTCGGCGAGGCGCTCCGGGTCGGCGAAGCCGAGCTCGAGGGCGTCCCAGCCGGCGCCCGCGGGGTCGGGCAGGGTGGCGGTGGCCTCGGCGCGCAGGGCCCAGCAGGTGCCGGGGCGCACCCGCACCACCGCGGTCTGGCGCACCGGCTCGCCGGCGAGGTCGGCGACCATCGCGCGCAGCTGCACGCCCTCGGGCACCACGACGGTGCCGGCCGGGCCGTCGGGCACGACGTCGCCGACCACCCGCGACAGCCGGAAGACCCGGCTCGCGCCGCGCACCGCGTCGTGGCCCACGAGGTACCAGCGGCCGTGCCAGGACACGACGCCCCAGGGCTCGACGCGCCGCTCCTCGGGCTCGGGGCGGTAGGACGTGCGGTAGAGGAAGCGCACCGGCTGGGCGTCGCGGGCGGCGGCCAGGCACGGCGCGAACGCCGGCTCGCTGGCCGCGACGCGCGGCTCCAGCGCGCCGCTGACCGGCTGCACGTCGATGCCGGCGGCCTGCAGCTTGAGCAGGGCGCTGCCCGTGGCGCCGGCGAGCGGCGCGGACTGCCACAGCCGGGCGGCCAGGCCGAGCGCGGCGGCCTCGTCGGGCTCGAGCACCACCTCGGGCAGCTCGTAGTCGCCGCGGGCGATCCGGTAGCCGACCTCGTCGTCGTGGGCGCGCGCGTCGGTGCCGGTCTCGAGCGGCACGCCGAGCTCGCGCAGCTCCTCCTTGTCGCGCTCGAACATGCGCCGGAAGGCCTCCTCGCTGCCGCCGTCGTAGCCCGGCACGGCCTGCCGGATCTGCTGCACGGTGAGGAAGCGACGGGTGGCGAGCAGGCAGATCACCAGGTTGAGCAGCCGCTCGGTCTTCTTGGCCGACACCTGGCGGAGGCTACAGCGTTCGAACGCGTGTTCACACCCCGCCGCGCCTGCGCTCCCTCCCCGCGTCCGCGGCCTATCTTCGGCCGCGTGATCACCTGGCGCCGCGGCACCGTGACCGCGCACGGGCGGTCGTGGCCCGGGGCGCTCGAGCTCGAGGTCGCGCTGGAGGGCGGCGGCGCGGTGCGGGCGCTCGCCCACCCGCCGCTCGTCGGCACGCCCGAGGTCGGCGACCTGGTGCTGCTCAACGCCACCGCGCTGCAGCTCGGGCTCGGCACGGGCGGCTACGCGCTCGTCGTCGCCGTGCCCGACCGGCTGCCGCCGGACCGCACCGGGCCCGGCCACCTCGTCAAGGCCCGCTACTCCCCCACCCAGGCCGTCGTGCTCGGCGCCGACGAGCAGGGCTCGCCGCACCACGCGGCGCTCGCGTCGCTCGACCCGCTGCCGGCGCCCGGCGTGCCGGTCGTCGTCGCCGACCTGCACAGCTCGCTGCCCGCGGTCGTCGCCGGCCTGCTCGACGCGCGCCCCGGCACCCGCGTGTCGTACGTGATGACCGACGGCGGCGCCCTCCCGCTGTGGTTCAGCCGCACGGTGGCGGCGCTCGCGCCGCGGCTCGCCGGCACCGTGACGGTCGGCCAGGCCTTCGGCGGCGACCTCGAGGCGGTGACGCTGCACAGCGGGCTGCTCGCGGCGGTGCGGGTGCAGGGCGCCGAGGTGGTCGTCGTGACGCAGGGCCCGGGCAACCTCGGCACCGGCACCGGCTGGGGCTTCTCGGGCGTCGCGGCCGGCGAGGCGGTCAACGCCGCCGTCGCGGTCGGCGGCCGGGCCGTCGGCGTGCTGCGCATGTCGCAGGCCGACCCGCGCGAGCGGCACCGCGGCGTCTCGCACCACTCGCTCACGGCGTACGGGCGGGTGGCGCTCGCGCCCGCCGACCTGGTCGTCCCGGCCTCGGCCGACGCGCTGGCCGGGCCGCTGCCCG
>CANKBT010000097.1 GCA_947479995.1 Frankiaceae bacterium
AGCGGCGCGTCGCGGCCGGGTCAGCCCTGGCGCGCCTGCCGGCGCGCGCGCGACCGCCGGGCCGCGCGCCCGAGCGAGCCCGGCCGCGCCGCCGACGAGAAGCACAGCCCGGCGACGAGCAGCACCGGCAGCACCACCATGAGCAGCGAGACGCGCTGCAACCACGACAGGTCGCCCCACGTCACCGCGATCGGCGAGCACAGCGCGAGCAGCACCAGGCCGAGGGCGGCGTTGGTCACCCGCGGCACCCAGGCCTGCGGCACCGGGCGGGGCGCGGGCCCCGGGGCCGTCAGAGCGCGCCGACCACGTGGTCGACGCAGGCGGTCAGCGCCTGCACGTCGGACGGGTCGATCGCCGGGAACATCGAGATGCGCAGCTGGTTGCGGCCCAGCTTGCGGTAGGGCTCGGTGTCGACGACGCCGTGCGCCCGCAGCACCTTCGCCACGACGGCCGCGTCGACCCCGTCCGCGAAGTCGATCGTGCCGACCACCTGGCTGCGCTGCGCGGGGTCGGCGACGTACGGGCTGGTGTAGGCGGTGCGCTCGGCCCAGGAGTACAGGTGGTCGCTGCTCTCGCGGGTGCGCGCGACCGCCCAGTCGAGCCCGCCCTGCGCGTTGAACCAGTCGACCTGCTCGGCCATGAGGAAGACCGTGGCGAGCGCCGGCGTGTTGTAGGTCTGGTCCTTGGTGGAGTTGTCGAGCGCGATCGTGAGGTCGTACGACGCCGGCACCCACCGCTCGGAGGCGCCGATGCGCGCGATCCGCTCGAGGGCCGCGGGCGAGCACAGGGCGAGCCAGAGCCCGCCGTCGGAGGCGAAGCACTTCTGCGGCGAGAAGTAGTAGGCGTCGAACTGCGACGCGTCGACCGGCAGCCCGCCCGCGCCGCTGGTGGCGTCGACTGCCACGAGCGCGCCGGCGTCGGCGCCCTCGACCCGGGCGATCGGCATGGCGACGCCCGTCGAGGTCTCGTTGTGCGTGAGGGCGTAGAGGTCGACGCCCTCCTCGGCCACCGGCAGCGGGTGCGTGCCCGGCTCGCTCGCCACGACCGTCGGGTCGTCGAGGAACGGGGCGGCCTTCGCGGCCGCCGCGAACTTGCTCGAGAACTCGCCGAACGACAGGTGCTGGCTCTTGCGCTCGATGAGCCCGAAGGTCGCGATGTCCCAGAACTCGGTGGCGCCGCCGTTGCCGAGCAGCACCTCGTAGCCGTCGGGCAGGGCGAACAGCTCGCGCAGCCCGCGCCGCAGCCGGGCGACCTGGTCCTTGACCGGCGCCTGCCGGTGCGACGTGCCGAGGTAGCCGCGGCCGGTGGCGACGAGCGCCTCGAGCTGCGCCGGGCGGACCTTCGACGGGCCGGCGCCGAAGCGGCCGTCGCGCGGCAGGAGGTCGGCGGGGATCGCGATGTCGGGGGTCGCTGCGGCCACGCCCCGACCCTACCGGCGGGCCCGGCACCCGGCCGGGCCCGCCCGCCGGGTCAGCGCGGGGCCTCGGCGCTGCCGGCCCACGCCTGCGCGACGCTCGTGGTGCCGCGGGTGCGCAGCAGCGAGCTGCGGTAGAGCCGCTCGCCGACGCGCACCGTCACCGCCGCCGCGGCCAGCAGCAGCACGGCGGCCACGACCGCCTCCCAGGCCTGCGCGTCGCCCTCGACGAGCCGCGCCGGCATGACGAGCGGGCTGGTGAGCGGCAGGTACGACAGCACCGTGCGCACCGGCTCGCTGGTCACGTAGACGCTGGCGAAGAACGGCACGATGACGAGCAGCTGCAGCGGCATGGTGGTGCTCTGCAGGTCCTCCGTCCGACTGGCGAAGGCGCCGGCGGCCGCCCACAGGCAGGCCAGCAGCGCGAAGCCGAGCGCGAAGAACAGCAGGAACCAGGCGCTGTTGCGGGCCAGCAGCGACACCAGCTCGGACTCGCCGGTGAGCGAGGCGCCGGCGAGCGCGACGACGGCGAGCAGCACGACCTGCCCGAGGGCGAGCGCGCCGAGGCCGAGCACCTTGCCGTACAGCAGGGTGCGCACCGGCACGGCGCTGACGAGCACCTCGACGACGCGCGACTCCTTCTCCTTGACGACGGCCTGGGCGATGGCGAAGCCGAACTGGTAGACGACGAAGAAGAACAGCAGGCCGAACGCGATGCCGAGCACCGGCACCACCGCCGGGTCGACGCCCGGGTCGTCGACGAGCCGCTCCGTCACGTCGACCGGCGACAGCAGGCGCTGCACCTCGTCGGGGCCGGCGCCCGCGTCGGCCAGCGCGGACGTCAGGCCGCCGAGCTGCGCGGTGCCGGCGAGGGCGTCGCGCAGGTCGTCGGGCACCTCGTCGTAGCCGGTGACGACGAGGCCGCCCGGCGTCACGTCGACGGCGGCGTCGACGTCCTCGTCCTCGAGCAGGACCTCGACCTGCGCCGGGTCGACCTCGCGCGGCGTGAGATCGACCTCGTCGTCGGGCACGGCCTCGACGAGCGTGAGCGCCGCGGGCGACAGCGCGGCGACGTCGTACTCCTCCGGGCCGTCGTCGGACAGCAGCGCGGGCAGCGCGACGGACGCGGCGACGAGGACGAGGAACAGCAGGGTGCCGAGCACGAAGGCGCGGCTGCGCAGCTTCTCCCCGACCTCCCGGCCGGCGACGAGGCGGACGGCGGACCACGTGCTCATGCGGGGCTCCCGGCGGGCTCGGTGGCCGACCGGTACAGCTCGGCCAGGGTGGGGACGAGGGGGCGCAGCTCGGTGACGGTGCCGTGCTGCAGCGCCAGGTGCAGCAGCCGCTGCTGGGCGTCGGCGTCGTCGACCTCGAGCAGCGCGACCGGCCCGTCGACGTCGACGACGTGCACGCCGGGCACGTCGCGCACCCACCCGGCGTCGGGCTCGACGACGAGCCGCAGCCGCAGCCGGCGGCCCTGCCGGCGCAGCTCCTCGACGCCGCCCGCCGCGACGACGCGGCCGTGCGACAGCACCACCACGGCGTCGCAGAGCCGCTCCACCAGCTCGAGCTGGTGGCTGGAGAACAGCACCGGCACGCCGGTGGCGGCGACCTCGCGCAGCAGCTCGACCAGGCCGTCGACGGCGACCGGGTCGAGGCCGCTGAACGGCTCGTCGAGCAGCAGCAGCTCCGGCTCGTGCACGAGGGCGGCGGCGATCTGCGCGCGCTGCTGGTTGCCGAGCGACAGCGCGCTCACGACGTCGCCGGCGCGCTCGGCCAGGCCGAGGCGCGCGAGCAGGGCGTCGGCGCTCGCGCGGGCGCGCTCGGCGGGCACGCCGTGCAGGCGCGCGAGGTGCACCAGCTGGGCCCGGACGGGCATGTCGGGGTAGAGCCCGCGCTCCTCCGGCATGTAGCCGATGCGCCGCCGGGCGTCGTCGTCGAGCGGCGCGCCGCGCCAGGTGACGGTGCCGCGGTCGGGCCGGGCGATGCCCAGCACGATGCGCATCGTCGTGGTCTTGCCGGCGCCGTTCGCGCCGACGAAGCCGGTGAGCGAGCCGGGCGGCACGGAGAACGAGACGCCGTCGACCGCGCGGCGCTCGCCGAAGGACTTGGTCACGTCGGTGAGGGTCAGCACCCCCCGGACGCTAGGGACGGCGGCCGCCGCCGTCGTCAGCCCTGCGACGGGTCCTCGGGGTCCCCCTCGGGGTGGACGAGCCCCGTCTCGTACGCGTGCACGACGGCCTGCAGGCGGTCGCGCACGCCGAGCTTGTCGAGCACCCGCGAGACGTGCGTCTTCACCGTCGCCTCGCCGAGCACGAGCCGCGCGGCGATCTCGCCGTTCGACAGCCCGCGCGCGACGAGCAGCAGCACCTCGCGCTCGCGGTCGGTGAGCGCGGCGGCGAGGTCGGGGCGGGCGGCGCGGCCCGGCCGGGCGGAGAAGCGCGCGAGCACCCGGCGCGTGACCTCGGGCGCCAGCAGCGCGTCGCCCCGGGCGACGACGCGGACGGCCTCGACGAGCGCCTCGGGCGAGGCGTTCTTGAGCAGGAAGCCGCTCGCGCCGGCCTCCAGCGCGCCGAACAGGTAGTCGTCGCGGTCGAAGGTCGTCAGCACCACGACCGGGACCGCGGTCGACGCGGTGATGCTCCGCGTGGCCGTGAGGCCGTCGCCGCCCGGCATCTGCACGTCCATGAGCACGACGTCGGGCGCGAGCCGGGCGACCGCCTCGACGGCGGCCGGCCCGTCGCTCGCCTCGCCGACCACCTCGAGGTCGTCCTCCAGCTCGAGGATGAGCCGGAAGCCGGCGCGCACGAGGTCCTGGTCGTCGACCAGCAGCACGCGCGTCACGCCGGCACCGGGAAGCGCGCCCGCACGCGGTAGCCGCCCGGCGCGCGCGGGCCGGCCTCGAGCGTGCCGCCGTGCAGGTCGACCCGCTCGCGCATGCCGGCCTGCCCGCGCCCGGCGCTCGGCGCGGGCGCCGGCGCCCCGCGGCCGTCGTCGACCACCTCGACCTCCAGCGCGTCGGGCAGGTAGCGCAGGCGCACGTCGGCGCGCGAGGCCGCGGCGTGCTTGACCGTGTTGGTGAGCGCCTCCTGCACGACGCGGTACGCCGCGGCGGAGACCGACGGCGGCAGCGGCCGCGCCTCGCCCACGACCGTGAGGTCGACGGCCAGGCCGTCGGCGGACGTGCGCTGCACGAGCTCGGGCAGGCCGGTGACCGCCGGCGCGCCCGCGGCCTCGCCGGAGCGCAGCACCTCGAGCATGCGGCGCATCTCCTCGACGGCGTCGCGGCTGGCGCGCTCGACCCGCGCCAGCGCCTCGCGGGCCTGCTCGGGCCGGCGGTCGAGCGCCCGGCGGGCGGCGCCGGCCTGCACGCCCATGAGGCTGACGTGGTGGGCGACCACGTCGTGCAGGTCGCGGGCGAGCACGAGCCGCTCGGCCTCGCGGGTGCGGCGCGCGACCTCCTCCCGCTCGGCCTCGAGCTCGGCGGTGCGATCGACGAGCTGCGCCTGCTGGCGGGCGCTGCGCCAGGCCAGCTCGCCGAAGGCCACGGCCGCGCCGAAGTAGACGACGTTGAAGGCGTACGTGAAGACGAGGAACGCCGTGCGCGGGCTCACCGCCGTGCCCGGCACGTCGGCGTCGGGCACGAGGTCGCCGTACGGCGTCACCGCCAGCCCGACGGCGAGCCAGACGAACATGCCGGCCACGACCGCGGCGCGCAGCACCAGCGCGGCCCGCCGGTCGCGGGCCCAGGCGCCGGCGGTGAACAGCGCCAGGTAGAGCGCGACCGAGCTGACCAGCGCCTCCGGCACGTAGCGCGCCTGCAGGCCGACGTAGACGACCGCGCTGACCGCGAGCACGAGCAGCGGCGCGCGCCGCCGCAGCGCCAGCGGCAGCGTGATCGCGAGCGCCCACGCCGTCTGCTCGGCCGGGCTCGGCGGCGCCCCGCCGAGGGTCGCCCCCTGCGCCCGGCCGAGCTCGAGCGTGAGCAGCGTGCCCGCCGCCAGCCCGGCGGCGAGCAGCGCGTCCGCGCGCACCTGGCGCGCGGTCGGCGGCGGTCGGGTCCAGGTCGCGGTCACGACGCGGTCACGACGCCGCCGGCACGCGCGCGGCTAGACCTGGTTGCCGGCCGGCAGCTCGCCCGAGGCCACCTCGGACACCGGGCGCGGGCCCGGGCCGACGTACTTCGCCGACGGGCGGATGAGCTTGCCGAGGCGCTTCTGCTCCAGCACGTGCGCGCTCCAGCCGGCGGTGCGGGCGCAGGCGAACACCGAGGTGAACATGTGCGGCGGCACCTCGGCGAAGTCGAGGACGACGGCCGACCAGAACTCGACGTTGGTGCGCAGCGGGCGGTCGGGGTAGCGGTTGGTGAGCTCCTCGATCGCGGCCTTCTCGAGCGCGTCGGCCACCTCGTAGCGGTGCGAGCCGAGCTCCTTGGCCGTGCGGCGCAGCACGCGGGCGCGGGGGTCCTCGGCGCGGTAGACCCGGTGCCCGAAGCCCATGAGGCGCTCCTTGCGGTCGAGCAGGCCCTTGACGTAGCCGGCCGGGTCGCCGCTGCGCTCGACCTCGTCGAGCATCGTCAGCACGCGCGACGGAGCGCCGCCGTGCAGCGGGCCCGAGAGCGCGCCGATGGCGCCCGAGATGCTCGCCGCGGCGTCGGCGCCGGTCGAGGCGATGACGCGGGCGGTGAACGTCGAGGCGTTCATGCCGTGCTCGGCGGCCGACACGAAGTAGGCGTCGACGGCCTTGGTGTGCGCCGGGTCGGGCTCGCCCTTCCAGCGGATCATGAAGCGCTCGACGATCGTCTGCGCCTTGTCGACCTCGGTCTGCGGCACCATCGGCAGGCCCTGCCCGCGGGCGGACTGCGCGACGTACGACAGCGTCATGACCGAGATGCGCGCGAGGTCCTCGCGGATCTGCGCCTCGTCGGTGTCGAGCATCTGCTGCAGGCCCCACGACGGCGCGAGCATGGCGATCGCGGACTGGACGTCGACGCGGATGTCGCCCGAGTGCACGGGCAGCGGGAACGGCTCGGCCGGCGGCAGCCCCGGGCGGAACTTGCCGTCGACGAGCAGCCCCCAGACGTTGCCGAAGGACACGTTGCCGACGAGGTCCTCGATGTCGACGCCGCGGTAGCGGAGGGCGCTGCCCTCCTTGTCGGGCTCGGCGATCTCGGACTCGAAGGCGACGACGCCCTCGAGGCCGGGCTTGAAGTCCGCCATGTGTGGTGGCCTCTCGTCAGGGGGTCCGGGTCGGTGGTCCGGCGTCCGAGGGCATCATGCCGTGCCGCCGGCGGGCCGGGGGAGCAGGATGGTCCCGGTGGACCTGTCCGACCTGCGCCGCGACTACACCTCCGGCGGCCTGTCCGAGCGCGACCTCGCCCCGACCTGGCTCGCCCAGCTCGAGCGCTGGCTCGCCGAGGCGGCCCCGCTGACCGAGCCGAACGCCGTCGTGCTGGCGACCGCGTCGCCCGAGGGCGTGCCGAGCGCGCGCACCGTCCTGCTCAAGCAGGTCGACGCGCGCGGGCTCGTGGTGTTCACCAACCTCACCTCGCGCAAGGGACGCGAGGCGACCGCCAACCCGCACGCCTCGCTCGTGCTGCCGTGGGTGGAGCTGGAGCGGCAGGTGGTCGTCGTCGGCCGCGTCGAGCTCGTCGCGCGCGAGGAGGTCGACGCCTACTTCCGCTCCCGCCCGCGCGGCTCGCAGCTGGGCGCCTGGGTGTCGCACCAGTCGACGCCGATCGCGTCGCGCGAGGTGCTGGAGGAGCGGCGGGCGGCGCTCGAGGAGCGCTTCGCCGGCGGCGAGGTGCCGGTGCCGCCGTTCTGGGGCGGCCTGCGCGTCGTGCCCGACACCGTCGAGTTCTGGCAGGGCCGCACGTCGCGCCTGCACGACCGCCTGCGCTACCGCGTCGCGGACGGGGTCGTGGAGCGGCTGAGCCCGTGAGGCTGGCGCTCGACCTCACGCCGCTGCGGGTCTCGCCGCCGTACCGCCGGCTCATCGCCGGCGACACCGTCTCGGTCCTCGGCACGCAGGTCACCACCGTCGCCGTGCCGCTGCAGGTCTACGCGCAGACCGGCTCGGCCGCCGCCGTCGGGCTCGTCGGGCTGGCCGGCCTGCTGCCGCTCGTGCTGTTCGGCCTGTACGGCGGCGCGATCGCCGACGCCGTCGACCGCCGCCGCCTCGTGCTGCTCACCACCGTGGTGTCGGCCGTGCTCGCCGTGGTGCTGCTCGTGCAGGCCGCGCTCGACCTGCGCCAGGTGTGGCTGCTCTACGCCGTCGTCGCCGCGCAGTCGGCGGTCTTCGCGGTGCAGAGCCCGGCGCGCGGAGCGTTCATCCCCCGGCTGCTGCCCCCGGAGCTGCTGCCGGCCGCCAACGCGCTGCGCATGGCGGAGTTCAACGTCGGCGTCTCGGTCGGCCCGCTGCTGGCCGGCGTGCTCGTCGCGACCGCCGGCTACGAGTGGGCGTACGCCTTCGACGCCGTCACCTTCGTCGCCGCGCTGTGGGCGGTGCGCGGGCTGCCGCCGATGCCGCCCGAGGGCGGCGGACGGCGCGCCAGCACCGCCAGCGTGCTCGAGGGGCTGCGCTTCCTGCAGACGCAGCCGGTGCTGCTGACGACGTTCGTGCTCGACCTCATCGCCATGGTCTTCGCGATGCCGCGCGCGCTGTTCCCCGCGATGGCCGACACCGTCTTCGGCGGCGACGAGTCGACCGCCGGCCTGCTCTACTCCGCGCTCGCCGTCGGCGGCCTCGCGGGCGCCCTGCTGTCGGGGTGGGTCTCGCGCGTGCACCGGCACGGGCTCGCGGTCGTCTGGGCGATCGTCGCCTGGGGCGTCGCGATCGTGGTGTTCGGGCTGACGACGTGGCTGCCGCTCGCGCTCGTCGCCCTGGCCGCCGCCGGGGCCGCCGACGGGGTGTCGGCCATCTTCCGCACGGCGATCCTGCAGACCGCCGCGCCCGACGAGATGCGCGGGCGCATGGGCGGCGTGTTCATCGTCGTGGTCGCAGGCGGCCCGCGCCTCGCCGACGGCCGCGCCGGCGGGCAGGCCGCGCTCATGGGCACCGAGGCCGCGGTCGTCACCGGCGGCGTCGCGGTCGTGGTGCTCACCGCCGCCGTGGCGGCGCGGCTGCCGGCCTTCCGGGCGTACGACGTGCGCGCGCCGCTCGCCCCCGCCGTGGCCCTGCCCGACGAGCACGAGGAGGCGACGGGCCCGCGCTGACCAGGGGTCAGCGCAGGACCAGCAGCGCCGTCGCGCCGTCGTCGTCGTCGGCCCGCCCGGCGCGCCAGCCGGCGCGCCGCGCGTGCGCGGCGGCGGCCGACCACTGCCGAGGGCTGAGCTCGACGAGCACCCGGCCGCCGGGTGCGAGCCACGGCCGGGCGGCGCCGACGAGCGCCCGCACCACGTCCAACCCGTCCGCGCCGCCGAACAGCGCCCGGTCGGGCTCGTGGTCGCGCGCCTCGTGCGTGAGCAGGTGCGCCGCCGACAGCGGCACGTACGGCGGCACGGCGGCCAGCACGTCGACGCGCCCGCGGAGCCCGGGCGGCAGCGCGCCGAGCAGGTCGCCCGCGTGCACGCCGGCGCCGGGCGGCAGGTTGCGCCGGGCGTGCGCCAGCGGCACCGGGTCGACGTCGGCGGCGTGCACCTCGGCGTGCGGCGCCGCACGGGCGGCCAGGGCGGCGACGGGCGCCACCCCGGCGCAGGCCTCGACGAGCACCGGCGCCGCCGACGGCCGCAGCGCCGCGACGGCGGTGCGCGCCAGCAGCAGGGTGCGCTGCCGCGGCACGAAGCAGCCCGGGCCGACCGACAGTGCCGCGCCGCCGAGCCGCACCGCGCCGACGACGTGCTCGAGCGGCTCGCCGGCGACCCGGCGCCGGGTGCGCAGCTCGAGGTCCGCCGGGCCGGTGCACGCCGCGACCAGCGCGTCGGCCTCCTCCTCGGCGAAGACGCAGCCGGCGGCCCGCAGCCGGGCGGTGGTGCGCGCGAGCGCCGGCTCCGCCGCGGGTGCGGTCACGCGCGCCCGTACGCGACGTGCAGCAGCCCGTCGTCGGCCGACGTGAGCCGCCCGCCCGCGGCGGCGGCCGCGTCGACGGCGGCGGCCAGCCGGTCGTAGGCCGCGGCCGCCTCCGGCAGCGACGCGGCGCGGTCGGCGGCGTGCGAGAAGGCGAGCACCTCGGCCGTGCGCTGCAGCACGCCGTCCTGCAGCGCGTGCACGCGAAGCGCGCTGCCCTCGGCGACGAGGTCGGCCGCCGGGCCGACCCGCGCGTGCGCGACGGCCCAGCGCCGGTCGTCGTCGGGGTCGACGGTGCGCTGCGCGACCGCGGCCTCGAGCACGCCGCCCCGCGGCGGCGGGCCGGCGACGTGGACCAGACGGCCGGCACGGACGGCCAGGACCGGTGTGCCCGCCGCCGCCGGCCCGTCCAGGGCGAGCACGGCGTCGTCCGGCTGCGGCGGCTCGTCGACCACGCGCAGCCGCGGCGGG
>CANKBT010000098.1 GCA_947479995.1 Frankiaceae bacterium
GACGCCCCGCGCCGCCGCCGTCGCCGCGGCGGCCGCGGGCGCGGCGGCGGTGCGGGCGAGGCCGGTCAGGGCGGCGGCGCGGAGCAGGCGCTCCAGGCCTAGCCCCCGCCTGCCGACACCTGTCGGCATGGTGCTCTCCACGCGCGCCGGTGCCCTCACCGGCGAGGACCTCGACGACCTGGCGGCCTGGGTGCGCGGCCTGGACGGGCCCGTGCCCGTCGACGAGGTCGTCGTGCTGGCCTGCGACGCGCACGGCGCGGCCCGCCCGACCTGGGCGTACGTCGAGGCCGACGCCGCCACCGGCGTCGCCCGCCGGCGCTGCCTGTCGTGCGCGACGACCGTGCACGTGCTCGACAGCGGCGCCCGCTGGACCTGGCCGCCGGTCTGGGCCTGCCGCGGGTGCGGCCACTCGATCGTCGAGGTGGCCGCCGGGCTCGGCGGCGGGGAGCGCGTCGCGTGGGTGGTGCTCGCCGCGCGCTGCGTCGAGTGCGGCCACCTCGCCGGGCTGACCGACCTGCTCGTCGACGGCCTGCCGCGCGACGAGGTCGTCGCCGCGCTCTGAGCCGGCGGGACGCCGGTCCGCGGTCCGCGTCCCACCGGAGCGGTCGACGCGGGCGAGGCGGCAGACTGGCCGGGTGCGCCTGCTCCTGCTCGCCGACACCCACGTGCCGAAGCGCGCCAGGGACCTCCCGCCGGCCGTCTGGGCCGAGGTCGACCGCGCCGACGTCGTGGTGCACGCCGGCGACTGGGTCGACGTGGCGCTGCTCGACGCGCTGGAGGCCCGCGCGGCGCGGCTGGTCGGCTGCTACGGCAACAACGACGGCCCGGCCCTGCGCGCGCGCCTGCCGCTCGTCGCCCGGGTCGAGCTCGAGGGCGTGCGGCTCGGCGTGGTGCACGAGACCGGCGGGCGCGACCGCCGGGAGGCGCGCGTGGACGCCGCGCACCCCGACCTCGACGTGCTCGTCTTCGGGCACAGCCACATCCCGTGGGACACCACGACGCCCGCCGGCACGCGCCTGCTCAACCCCGGGTCGCCGACCGACCGCCGGCGCATGCCGGCCTGCACGTACGCCACCTGCGAGGTGCGCGACGGCGCACTGACCGGCTACGCCCTGCACGACCTGCCGCCCCGGTGAGCGTCGCCGCGGCGCTCGTCGTGCTGGTCGCCGCGCTCGTCACCGCCACCGTCTCCGGCGTGCTCGGCATGGCCGGCGGCATCCTGCTGCTCGGCGTGCTGCTGCTCGTGCTGCCGGTCGCGCCGGCGTTCGTCGTGCACGGCCTGCTGCAGCTGGTGAGCAACGGCTGGCGCGCGGTGCTGCACCGCGAGCACGTCGCGTGGCGCGTCGTCGGGTGGTACGCCGTCGGCGCCGTCGTCGCGGCCGCGCTCGTCGCCGCGGTGTCGTACGTCCCGAGCAAGCCGGTGGTCTACCTGCTGCTCGGCCTGGTGCCCGCGCTGGTGTGGGTGCCGAGGCGGTGGCTGCACCTCGACGCCGAGCGCCCGGCGCAGGCGGTGCTGTGCGGCGTGCTCGTCACCTCGCTCAACGTCGTCGCGGGCGTCGCTGGCCCGCTGCTCGACGTCTTCTTCGTGCGCAGCACCGCCGGCCGCTACCGCGTCGTGGCGACCAAGGCGGCGACGCAGGCGCTCGCGCACCTGGCCAAGGTTGTCGTCTACGGCGGCGCGGCCGTCTCCGGCGCGGGCGTGCCCTGGCTGGTGGTCGCCCTGGCCGTGCCGCTGTCGATGACCGGCACCGCGCTCGGCGGGCGGCTGGTCGCGCGCCTGTCCGACCGCGGCTTCGCCACGACGACGCGCTGGGTCGTCACCGCCATCGGCGGCGCCTACCTCGTGCAGGCCGCGGTGCTCGCCGCCTAGCCTGCGCGTCATGAGCGTCGTCTCCGGGTCCCTGCCCGCCGGCACCCGCCGCACCTCGTACGCCGGTCTCGCCGCGGTCGAGACGCGGGCGCCGGCCGAGCGCGGCACGGTGCTGCTCGTGCCGGGCTACACCGGCAGCAAGGAGGACCTCGTCCCGCTGCTGCCGCTGCTCGCCGAGGCGGGCTGGCGGGCCGTCGCCGTCGACCAGCGCGGGCAGTTCGAGTCGCCCGGCAGCGACGACCCCGCCGACTACGCCGTCGACGCGCTCGGCGCCGACCTGCTCGCCGTCGTCGACGCGCTGGGCGCGCCGGTGCACCTGGTCGGCCACAGCTTCGGCGGCCTGGTGTCGCGCGCCGCCGTCCTCGCGCGGCCCGACGCGGTGCGCTCGCTGGTGCTGCTCGGGTCGGGGCCCGCCGCGCTCGGCGGCCAGCGCGCCGCGCTCATGGCGCACGTCCGGCCGCTGCTGGAGACCGGCGGCCTCGAGGCGGTGCACGAGGCGCAGGCCGCCATCGCCGCGGCCGACCCGCGGCGCGCGCCGCAGCCGCCGGAGGTGCAGGAGTTCCTGCGCCGCCGCTTCGTCAGCGGCAGCCGCACCGCGCTGGAGGCGATGGGCGAGGCGCTGCTGTCCGAGCCCGACCGCGTCGACGCGCTGGCCGCGACCGGCGTGCCGGTGCTCGTCGCGCACGGCGAGGGCGACGACGCCTGGCTGCCGGAGGCGCAGCACGCGATGGCCGTGCGGCTCGGCGCGGCGTACGAGGTCGTGCCGGGGTCGATCCACTCCCCCGCGGTCGAGAACCCGGAGGCCACGGCCAAGGCCCTGCTCGCCTTCTGGGGCTGACCGGGCGCCGGCCCGCCCCTCCACGAC
Source organism: Frankiaceae bacterium (assembly GCA_947479995.1). GTDB lineage: Bacteria > Actinomycetota > Actinomycetes > Mycobacteriales > SCTD01 > CANKBT01. The sequence goes on from CANKBT010000098.1 coordinate 2,736, forward strand.
CAGGAGCGCCCGGCGGTCGTGGTCGCGGGGGTCAGCCCGCGGCGGACGACTGCTGCGCGACCTCGAACGCCCAGATCGTGCTGCCGGTGGCGGCGGGCCGCGCGTCGGCCGGGCGTCCGCTCGCGCCGGCGTGGCCCTGCGCGAACGACTGGCTCTCGCGCCAGGCGGTGAAGTCGGCCTCGCTGCGCCAGCGCGTGTAGACGAGGTAGTCGTCGGTGCCCTCCAGCGGGCGCAGCAGCTCGAAGTGCTCGAACCCGGGAGCGCTGTCGACCGAGCCCTGGCGCGCGGCGAAGCGCTCCTCGAGCGTGGCGCCGGCGCCCTCGGGGACCGACAGGACGTTGATCGCGACGTAGGCCATGCGCCCCACGCTAGGCGCGGACCTGCCGGTCCACCCAGTCGACGATCGTGCGCGTGACGAGCCGGGTGTCGTCCCACATCGGCACGTGGCCGACGGCCGGCAGCACGACGTGCTCGACGCCCGGGATCTCGCGGCGGAAGCGCGCGGTGTTGCGCGCGGGCAGCAGGATGCGGTCGAGCTCGGGCGTCGCGACGAGCACCGGCACGGCGATGCGGTCGAGGTCCTCGACGGTGACGCCGTCGTCGGCGCGCAGCGCCTTGAGCACCGTGCGCACGACCGTGCAGCGGTTGCTCGCCCGCAGCATGTCGACGGCGTCGGCGGGCGCGAGCAGGTCGCCGAAGCGCATGACGTCGCGGAAGGCGACGCGGCGCGTCGAGGGGCGGCGCATGAGGGCGGGCGCGCGCGGTCCGGCCAGGCGCGCGGCGCGGGTCTGCCGGGCGAAGAAGCGGCCGACCGCCTGGGCGGTGCCGTCGCCGCGCGTCCAGCCGCCGCCGGGCGCGATGGCCAGCACGCTGCGCACCCGCCCGCGCTTGGCCAGCTCGAGGGCCAGCGACCCGCCCATCGAGTTGCCGACGACGTGCGCGTCGTGCACGCCCAGCTCGTCGAGGTGGCCCTCGAGGTGGTCGGCGGCGGCGAGCAGCGCGGGCCCCTCGTGCAGGTGCAGCGGCGGTCCGCCGTCGTGCCCGGCGAGCGTCGGCGCGATGACGTCGTAGCGCCCCGCGAGCTCGGCGAGCACCGGCTTCCAGTGCAGCCACGAGCCGGTGAAGCCGTGCAGCAGGAGCACCTGCGGGCCGCTGCCGGCGCGGTAGAGGGCGGGGGTGACGGTCACGCGCGGAGCGTAGGGCTCCACCAGGCGTGAGCCGTGCCACCGGGGCAGACTGGCGCAGGTGACCGCACAGCCGCAGCACGTCCCGGACCCCGGCCTGTTCGGGCCCGGCAGCGTCACCTGGCGCGTGCAGGCCGACCCGTCGATGGCCCTCGCCGGCCTCCGCGCGCTGCTGCTGCAGGCGGTGCACCCGCTCGCCATGGCGGGCGTCGCGCAGCACAGCGACTTCCGCGGCGACCCGTGGGGGCGGCTGTTCCGCACCGCCGAGTACGTCGCCGTGACGACGTTCGGCACCACCCGCGAGGCCGAGCGCGCGGGCGCCCGGGTGCGCGGCATCCACGGCCGGCTCGCCGGCATCGAGCCCGAGACCGGTCAGGCCTACCGGGTGTCGGACCCGGTGCTGCTGCGCTGGGTGCACTGCTGCGAGGTCGAGTCGTTCCTGTCGACCGCCGTGCGCTGCGGCATGCGCCTGTCGCGCGAGGAGCAGGACGCCTTCTACGACGAGCAGCGCCGCAGCGCCGCGCTCGTCGGCGTCGACCCGGCGACCGTGCCCGGCAGCGTCGCGGCGATGGCGGCGTACTTCGAGGGCATGCGCGAGCAGGTGCACGTCACCGCCGAGGCCCGCCGCGCGGCGCGCTTCATCCTGTTCCCGCCGATGCCGGCGACCGTCGCGTACGGCACGCCCGCGCGCCCCGCGTGGGCGGCGCTCGCCACCGCGTCGTTCGCCATGCTGCCGCGCTGGGCGCGCCGCGCGTACGGGCTGCCCGGCCTGCCCACCACCGACCTCGCCGCCAGCGCCGCGGGCCTGGCCGTGCGCACCGGGCTGCTCGCGCTGCCCACCGCGCTGCGCCACGGACCGCACCTCAAGGCGGCGCAGGAGCGCCTCGGCCTGGCCTGAGACGGGCAAACGGCTTGACCGGTGCGGCAGCCTGCCGGTCGTGATCGAGCGCGCTGCTGGCCGCGAGGACCTGCCCGAGGTGCTCGCCCTCTACGTGGCCTTCGACCTCGCGACCCGGGGCTTCGCCGACAGCGACGAGGGCGACGTGACCGGCGACTGGGACGCCCCCGGCTTCGCCATGGACGAGAGCACGCGCGTGCTCGAGCGCGACGGCCGCGTCCTCGGCTACGCGGTCGTCGACGCCCAGGGCGTCGGCGACACCGTCACCGACCTCACCGTGCCCGACGACGGCGCGGTCGACCGGCTGCTGGACTGGCTGGAGAGCCGCCCGCACCCGCGGCTGCAGCACTACCTGCAGGTGGGCGACGCCGAGGGCGAGGCGCGCTTCCTGCGCCGCGGCTGGCTGCCCGCGCGCCGCTTCTGGCGCATGCGCCTCGAGCTCGACGGGCCCACCCCCGCGCCCGCCTGGCCGGAGGGCACGACGGTGCGCGAGCTCGACCCCGACCGAGACGGGCCGGCGGTGCACGACCTCGTGCAGACCGCCTTCGCCGACGTCGGGGACGGCCACGAGCGCCAGCCGTACGCGCTCTGGGCGCAGCGCGTGCTCGGCGAGCGCTTCGTCCCCGCGCTGTCGCTGCTGGCGGACGCCGGCGGCGAGGTCGTCGGCGCCTGCCTCGGGCAGGACGTCGAGGACTACGCCTTCGTGCGCCAGCTGGCCGTGCGCGCCGACCAGCGCGGCCGCGGCACGGCGCTGGCGCTGCTGCACGAGCAGTTCCGCCGCGCCGCCGCGCGGGGCCTGCCCGCGGTCGTCCTCGGCGTCGACGCCGCCAACGCCACCGGCGCGACCCGGCTGTACGAGCGGGCCGGCATGCGCGTCGCCGAGGAGTTCACCCGCTGGGACCTCGAGCGGCGCTAGGGTCCGCGCGTGTTCAGGCGCCAGGGCAGCAAGGTGCTCGTGGTCGACCTCAGCGGCCAGACCGTCAAGGCGCTGGCCGGCTCGATGGTCGCGTACGAGGGCGACGTGACGTTCAAGAAGGGCGCCATGGGCGGCGGTGAGGGCCTGCGCGGCGCGCTCAAGCGCAAGGCGACCGGCGAGTCGCTCGACCTCATGGACATGACCGGCTCGGGCACCGTCTACCTGGCGCACCGGGCCACCGAGGTGGAGGTCGTCGACCTGCGCGGCGAGACGCTGCGCGTCGAGTCGTCCGCCCTGCTCGCGGTCGCGCCCGGGCTGCGCACCGCCGTCGAGTTCAGCGGGCTGCGCGGCGCGAGCAGCGGCCAGGGGCTGTTCACCACGACGGTCAGCGGCGACGGGCAGGTCGCCGTGCTGTCGGACGGCCCGCCCCTCGTGCTCGAGGTGACGCCGCAGACGCCGCTCGTCGTCGACCCCGACGCGTACGTCTGCGCCAAGGGGCAGCTGCAGCAGTCGTTCGTCACCGACGTCAGCTGGCGCGACGCCGTCGGCGCCGGGGGCGGCGAGGCGTACAGCCTGCGCTTCGAGGGCAGCGGTGTCGTCTACGTCCAGCCCGCGGAGCGCTGAGCCGTGCCGGGGTTCGCGCTCGTCAACCACAAGGTCGTCAGCGTCCCGGTCGCGCCGGGGCGCGAGGTGCTCGCCAAGCGCGGCGCGATGCTCGCCTACAGCGGCGACGTGCGGTTCCGCCCGGTGTCCGGACCGCGCCCCGGGCTCGGCGGGCTCGTCGGCCGCGCGCTGTCCGGCGAGGCCGCGCCGCTCATGGTCGCCGACGGCAGCGGCCAGGTGTCGTACGGCTACGCCGGCCTGGCCGTGCACCTCGTGCACCTCGACGGCACGGGCTCGCTCAGCGTCGAGAGCGACCGGCTGCTGTGCCACGACGCCGGCCTGCAGACGGCCGTGGTGTTCCTCGGCCAGCAGGGCGGCGTGCGCGGGGCGGTGCGCGGCGCGGTGACCGGCCAGGGGCTGTTCACCACGCAGGTCAGCGGCGTCGGCGACGTCGCGGTGCTGGCGCACGGCGGCGTGCTCGAGCTGCCGGTCGGCGGCCGGCCGGTCGTCGTCGACCCGCAGGCGTACGTCGGGCACGTCGGCGCGGTGCAGGTCGACGTGAGCGCGAGCGTGGGCTGGCGCGACGCCGTCGGCCGCGGGTCCGGCGAGGCGGTGCAGCTCCGGCTCTCGGGCAGCGGCTCGGTGCTCGTCCAGGCGTCCGAGGAGAGGTTCTGATGACCGGCCAGCCGCTGGGTCCGAGCACCCTGCCGCACAACGACAACGTCAACCCGTACAGCTACAACATCGCGCTGGACGGCACGTGGTTCCTGCGCAAGGGCGCGATGATCGCCTACTACGGGCAGATGCGCTTCGAGGCGCTGTCGTCGGTCGGCTCGCTGACCGGCATGGTCGCGCGGCAGTTCTCCTCGCCGATGTACACGCGCGAGTGGGTCGTCGCGACCGGCCAGGGCTCGCTCATGGTGGCCGACCGCGGGCACGACGTGAACAGCCTCGACCTCGAGGACGGCAACCTCACGGTCCGCGCGTCGAACCTGCTCGCCTTCACGCCCGACCTGCAGCTCAAGCAGTCGATCGTGCCGGGCTTCCTCACGCTGATCGGCACGGGCACCTTCCTCGCCTCGAGCAACGGGCCGGTCGTGTTCGCCGAGCCGCCGCTGCGCGTCGACCCCCAGGCGCTCGTCGGGTGGGCCGACTGCCCGTCGCCGTCGCACCACTTCGACGCCGGCTGGATGTCGGACTTCCTCGGCGCGGCGCAGGGCCTGCTCGGCCGGCAGTCCGGCGAAGAGCGGCAGTTCGACTTCACCGGCGCCGGCACCGTGCTGCTCCAGTCGTCCGAGCTCGTCGTGGAGGACCCCGCGCTGCTGCAGCAGATCACCGAGCAGACCGGCATGCTCGGCACGGGTCAGCTGCAGTCGCTCGTCACGACCCTGCAGGCCCGCCTGCAGGGCGCGCAGCAGTAGCCCCCGCCGCGGCGTCCGAGGCGAGCCGCAGCTCGAGGAAGCGGCCGTCCTCGAGCGGCGTGAACCCGTAGCCCTCGTACAGCCCGTGCGCGTCCTTCGTCGCGAGCATGACGCGGCGCACGCCCCACGACCGCGCCTGCGCCAGCGCCGCCTCGACGAGCGCGCGCCCGACGCCGGCGCCGCGCGCCTCCGGCGCCACGAAGACGTCGGCGAGCCAGGCGAACGTCGCGCGGTCGCTCGCCAGCCGGGCGACGCCGACCTGGGTGCCGCCGTCGTACGCGCCCACCGCCCACGAGCCGGCGAGCGCGCGCTCGACCACGTCGCGCGCGACGCCCGGCGACCAGTACGTCGTCGCGAGCCAGCCGTGCACGCGGTCGAGGTCCAGCCGCGCCGGGTCGTCGGACAGCTCGAGCGTCATGCGCGCCCCAGCCGCTCCGCTGCCGCCTCGAGCGTCTCCAGCCGCTTCGGGAAGGCGAAGCGCAGGAGCCCGGCGCCGTCCGACGGGTCGGCGAAGAACGACGTGCCCGGGACGGCGGCGACGCCGGGGTCGACGACGAGCCGCCGGGCGTACGCGCTGCTGTCCTGCGCAGGGTCGAGCGCGCTGGTGCGGCACAGCGCGTAGTAGGCGCCGTCGGGGACGGTGACGTCGTAGCCGACCTCGGCGAGCACGCCGCACAGCAGGTCGCGGCGCTCGCGGTAGTCGTCGGCGAGGTGGGCGTAGTACGACGGGGGCAGCGCCATCGCGGCCGCACCCGCGGCCTGCAGCGGCGCGGGCGCGCCGACGGTGAGGAAGTCGTGCACCTTGCGGATGGCCGCGGTCAGCGCCGGCGGCGCGACCGTCCAGCCGACCCGCCACCCCGTCACCGCGTACGTCTTCGACAGCGCGTTGACGGTGACCGTGCGGTCCTCGAGCCCCGGCACGCGCGCGGGCGGCAGGTGCGGGACGTCGTAGACGATGTGCTCGTAGATCTCGTCGGTCAGACACAGGACGTCCCACTCCTGGCACAGCGCGCTGATGACGTCGAGCTCGGCGCGCGTGAAGACCTTCCCGGTCGGGTTGTGCGGCGTGTTGACGACGATCGCACGCGTCCGGTGGTTGAAGGCCGCGCGCAGCTCGGCCTCGTCGAAGGACCAGTCCGGCCAGCGGAGCTGGACGTAGCGCGGCGTCGCGCCCGACAGCACGGCGTCGGGGGCGTAGTTCTCGTAGAAGGGCTCGAACACCACGACCTCGTCGCCGGGGTCGACGACGGCGAGCAGGGTGGCGATCATCGCCTCGGTCGCGCCGCAGGTGACGCACAGCTCGGTCTCCGGGTCGACCTCCCAGCCCGGGTACGCCGCTGCGGTCTTCGCCGCGATGCCGTCGCGGAAGGCCTTGGCGCCCCAGGTGATCGCGTACTGGTTGACGTCGGCGTCGATCGCCGCCTTGGCGGCCTCCTTGAGCTCCGGCGGGCACGGGAAGTCGGGGAAGCCCTGCGCGAGGTTGACGCCGCCCGAGGCCGCGCACAGCCGCGACATCTCGCGGATGACCGACTCGGTGAAGCCCGCCGCCTTGGTGCTCGTCCAGTCCCTGCCCATGCGACGCATCCTGCCCCGTCGCGTGTGCCGCACGGGACAGGTGCACGACCCGTTCGACGGCGAGCGGCCCGCGTGGCCGTCGACGCCAAGCCGCCTCTACCTCGTGTGGAACGCCTGCAGCGGCACGCCGCACGTGCGCCTGCGGGGCACCGGGAGCGTCGCGGTGCCGGGCAGCGAGAAGTCCCACCGCGAGGTCGTGGGGGCCGACCCGGCGGGATCAGCGCACCCCCGCTCACCAGGTCCGGCGCACGCTCGCCTTCGGCCCGGTGACCAGGCTGGAGGCCGGCACGTCGTCGGCGACCACCGCGCCCGCGGCGACCACGGCGTCGCGACCGATGGTCACGCCGGGCAGCACGGTGGCACCGGCGCCGATCCACGCGCCCTCCTCGACCACGATCGGCGCGCCGGTGAGGTGCAGTCTCCGGTCGGCCGGGTCGACCGGGTGCCCGCTCGTGATGAAGGTGGCGCGCGGCCCGACCATGACGCGAGCGCCCAGCCGGATCCCGGCGTAGTCGAGGAACGTGCAGCCCTGGTTGACGAAGACGCGCTC
>CANKBT010000099.1 GCA_947479995.1 Frankiaceae bacterium
CGAGCAGGTGTCGGCGGTCTGCCACGACGGCAAGGCCCCGGCGGCGATCGTGGCCGCGCTCATGAGCCGGGAGCAGAAGAGCGAGTAGTGCCCGGTCCTGACCTGGCGACCGTCGCCCGGGCGCTGCTCGACCACTACGGCGAGGAGCCCTGGTGGATCCCCGTCCTGCTGCCCGGGCTCGACCGGGCCGACGAGCTGCTGCTGGGCCTGGTGCTGTGCCAGCAGTCGCGGTGGGAGCGCGTCGAGCAGGTGCTGCTGCGGCTCGGCGCCGCCGGCCTCGCCGGGTGGGACGCGCTCGCGGCCGCCGACCCGGCGGAGCTCGTGCCGCTGCTGCGCGGCAGCGCCTACCCGACGACGCGGTCGCGGCTGCTGCCCCGGCTCGCCGCGGAGGTGCTCGACGCCGGCGGCGTCCGCGCGCTGCTCGCGTCCGACGACCCGCGGTCCGCGCTGCTCGCTCTGCCCCAGGTCGGCCCCGAGACCGCCGACACGCTGCTGGCCTTCACCGGCACCGACGTGCCGGTCGTCGACGCCTACCTGCGGCGCGTGCTCGGCCGCCTCGGCGTCGTCGACCCGAGCGCGTCGTACGCCGCGGTGCGCGCGGAGCTCGCCGCCATGCCCACGGGCGGCGTGCACTGGGAGGTGCTGCACGCCCTGGTCGTCGAGCACGGCATCCACCACTGCCTCACCGGGCGGCCGCGCTGCGCCGGCCCGGCGGTGCCGCGGCGCGACTACGCCGAGCCGCGCAAGTGCGCGGCGCACTGCCCGCCGTGCGGCGGCTGCCCGCTGGCGGGCGTCTGCCCGAGCAGCCAGGTGTCAGGGGGGCCCGCAGGAGGCACGACCGGGGGATGACCTCCCCTGAGCCGGAGTCCTTCGACGTCGTCGTCCTCGGCGGCGGGTCGGCCGGCGAGAACGTCGCCACCGCCCTGGCCGACGCCGGCCGGCGGGTCGCCCTCGTCGAGGAGCACCGCGTCGGCGGCGAGTGCGCGTACGTCGCCTGCATCCCGAGCAAGGCCGTGCTGCGCTCGGGGCAGGTGCGCGCCGAGTCGCGGCGCCGGGTGGCGCTGGGCGCCAGCAGCGTCGACGCCGTGCTCGACGACGACGACCTCGCCTTCCGCGTGGCGGTCGAGCGCCGCGACGCGCTGTCGCAGCAGCGCGACGACAGCGCGTCCGCCGGCGACGTGCAGGAGCGCGGCGTCGTGCTCGTCCGCGGCACCGGGCGCGTCGTGCGCCCCGGCGTCGTGCGGGTCGGGGACCGCGAGCTGGCGTACGGCGACCTCGTCGTCGCCACCGGCTCGAGCCCGAAGGCGCCGCCCGTCGAGGGGCTGGACCGCGTGCCGACGTGGACGAGCGACGAGGCGCTGTCGGCGCAGGACCGCCCGGCCTCGCTCGTCGTGCTCGGCGGGGGAGCGGTCGGGTGCGAGCAGGCGCAGTCCTTCGCGCGCTTCGGCGTGCGCGTCGTGCTGGTCGACCCCGGCGACCAGCTGCTCGGGCCGGAGGAGCCGTCGGTGTCGGCCGCGCTGCGCGACGCCCTCGTGGCCGAGGGCGTCGACGTGCGCCTGGGCGTCACGCCCGAGCGCGCCGAGCGCGGCGGCGCAGGCGCGGTGCTGCACCTGTCGGACGGCGCGCAGGTCGAGGGCGCGCGCGTGCTGCTCGCGACCGGCCGCACGCCGCGCACGCAGGGGCTCGGGCTCGAGGTGCTCGGCCTCGAGGTCGACGGGCCGCTGCGGGTCGACGACCACGGCCGCGCGGCGCCGCACGTCTGGGGCGCGGGCGACGTCTGCGGCCAGGCGCCCTACACGCACACCGCCAGCTACCAGGCGCGCGTCGTCGCGGCCAACCTGCTCGGCGGCGACGCCACCGCCGACCTGCGCGCCGACCCCCGGGTGGTCTACACCGACCCGGTCGTGGCGAGCGTCGGCCTCGACGCCGCGCACGCGCGCGAGCAGGGCGTCGACCCCGTCACGGCCGCGGCCGACCTCGACGACCTGCCGCGCACCGCCACCGAGGGCGCCCGCGGCGGCCGGCTCGTGCTCACCGCCGACCGGGCGCGCGGCGTGCTCGTCGGGGCCGCCGCCTGCGGTCCGGAGGCCGACCACTGGATCGGCGAGGCGGTGCTCGCGGTCCGCGCAGCCGTCCCGCTCGCGGTGCTCGCCGACGTCATCCGGCCCTTCCCGACGTTCGCGAACGCGTACGACGAGCTGGTGCAGGAGCTCGAGCGCGCGTGCCGGGCGTGAGCCCGCCGGTCGCCGCGCACCGCCTGCTCGGCGACGGCGAGGCGACGGCGCTGCTGCGCCTCGGCGGCGAGGTCGACTGGTGGTGCGCGCCCCACCCGGACAGCCCGCCCCTGCTCTGGTCGCTGCTCGACCCCGACGGCGCCGCGGCGCGCTGGCGCGGGGTGCGCCAGGGCACGGCGCCGGAGCGCGCGGCCGGCTCCGGCCTGACGACCGTGCTGCACGGCCCGGGCGGGCGCGTCGAGTGCCTCGACGCGCTGCTGCGCCGGCGCGCGGGCGGCTCGTCGCTGGTGCGCCTCGTGCGCGCGCTCGACGGCGACCTCGACCTCGAGCACGAGCTCGCGCTCGGCGGCTTCGACGAGCCGGCCGCCGCCTGGGACGGCGCGACCGCGCGGGCGGGCGACCGCGTCGTGCGCGTGCTGGGCGCGCCGGGGCGGCTCGACGGGCGCTGGTGGCGCAGCCGCCACACCGCGCCGCGCGGGCAGTGGACCGGGCTGTGCGCCACGCTCGACCCCGACCTGCCCGACGACGTCGCGCACTGGCGCGCCGAGGTCGGCGTCGACGTGCGCGAGGACGACGAGTTCCTGCAGGGCGCGCGCCTGCCGGCGCAGGGCCGGCACCGCGTCGAGGACGCGCTGCGGGTGCTGCGCCAGTGCACCTTCACGCCGACCGGCGCGGTGGTCGCCTCGCCGACGACCTCCCTGCCCGAGGCGCCCGGGCACGACCGGCAGTTCGACTACCGCTACACCTGGCTGCGCGACGCCTCGCTCGCCGTGTCGGTCGCCTCGCTGCTCGGCCGCTCGGACATGGCCGAGCGCTACCTCGACTTCGTCGTCGGGCAGACCGAGGAGCGGCTCGTGCCGAGCGGCCCGATGACGACGCTGCGCGGCGAGCAGGTGCCGGCCGAGCGCGAGGTCGCCGGGGTCGCCGGCTGGGGCGGCTCGCTCCCGGTGCGGGTGGGCAACGACGCCGCGGACCAGCGGCAGTACGACGCGCTCGGGCTGCTGCTCGAGGCCGTCGCCGTCTACCTCGAGCAGGGCGGCACGCTCACCCGGCCGGTGTGGCGCATGGTGCGCCAGGTCGCCGACGCGCTGGCCGACGACGGCCTGGAGCGGTCGACGTCCGGCATCTGGGAGCTGCGCACGCCGGCCGACCTCGTGTCGGCCGACGTCGGCGTCTGGATCGCCCTCGACCGCGCCGTGCGCATCGCCCGGCGGCGGCGGCCGTGGACGCGCCGCCGGGCCTGGGCGGCGGGCCGCGACCGCGCCCGCGCGCGCGTGCTCGGGGCGCTGCAGGACGACGGCGGGCTGCCGCAGGCGTACGGCGACGACGGGTCGACGCCCGACGCGAGCGCGCTCATGGCGGTCGTGTTCGCCATGCTCGACGGCGACGACCCGCGCGCCTCCCGGCTGGTCGACGCCACGCTCGCGCGGCTGTCGGCCGGGCCCTACCTGCACCGCTACCCGCCGGGCGGCGACGACGGGTTCTCCGGCGTCGAGGGCGCCTTCGTGCCGGTGTCGTGGTGGGCGGTGTCCGCGCTCGCCGCCTGCGGCCGGCTGGACGAGGCCCGCGAGCGGGCGCGGCTGCTCGACCGGGCGCTGCCCGCGCTGCTCCCGGAGGAGGTCGACCCCGAGACGCGCGAGGGCCTGGGCAACACGCCGCTCGTGTGGTCGCACATGGAGGCGGCCCGCGCGGCCTACCTGCTCGACGCCGCCGAGCTGCGCGCCCGGCACGGCCGCGCGGCCCTGGCGCTGCGCCGGGTCTGGCACGGGCTGCAGTCGCGCCGCTGGCGCAAGCAGCGGCACGGGTGAGTCCCGGCTCCCCGGGAAGCCTCGCCGACGTGGACGCACCCCTGGCAGGACAGGTCGCGCTGGTCACCGGCGGCAGCAGCGGCATCGGCGCCGAGACGTGCGTGCGGCTCGCCCGCGACGGCGCCGCGGTCGCCGTCAACGGGCGCGACGCCGACGCGGTGCAGGCCACCGTCGACCGCGTCACCGCGCTCGGCGGCACGGCGATCGGCGTCGTCGGGTCGGTCGACGACGCGGGCGACGTCGAGCGCGTGCTGCGCCGCACGGTCGACGAGCTCGGCGGCCTGCACGTCGCCGTCAACAACGCCGGCATGCAGTCCGAGACGCCGTTCCTCGAGCTGACGCTGGCGCAGTGGCGCGCGCAGCTGGCGGTCGACCTCGACGGCGCGTTCCTCGTCGCCCGCGGCGCGGCGGCGCACATGGTCGACCACGGGGGCGGCGTGGTCGTCAACGTCACGAGCGTGCACGAGCACCAGCCGCGACCGGGCTACGCGGCCTACTGCGTCGCCAAGGCCGGCCTCGGCATGCTCACGCAGGTGATGGCGCGCGAGCTCACCGGCCGCGGCGTGCGCACCGTCAGCGTCGCGCCCGGCGCGATCGAGACGCCGATCCAGGGCGACATGAGCGACGCCGCGCAGCAGGAGCAGCGCGACGGCATCCCGGCCGGGCGCCTCGGCCGCGCCGAGGAGGTGGCCGCGCTCATCGCGTGGGTGGCCTCGCCGCAGGCGGCGTACGTCTCGGGGGCCTCGCTCGTCGTCGACGGCGCGCTCATGACGCAGGTGTCGCTGGCCTGAGCGGGCGGGCGGCGCCGCTAGCCTCGCCGCCGTGAGCCGCACCCGTCTTGCCCTGGTCTTCGGCGGCCGCAGCACCGAGCACGCCATCTCCTGCGTCAGCGCCGGCAGCGTGCTCGCGGCCGTCGACCGCGACCGGTACGACGTCGTCGCGCTCGGCATCACGCCCGAGGGGCGCTGGGTGCTCGCGCCCGACGACCCCGCCCGGCTGGCGCTCGTCGGCCGCGACCTGCCCTCGGTCGAGGGCGGTGCGGGCGTCGTGCTGCCGGGCGACCCGACGACGGGGCTCGTCGCGCTCGAGCCCGGCGCCGACCCGCTCGCCGGGGTCGACGTCGTCTTCCCGCTGCTGCACGGCCCGTACGGCGAGGACGGCACGGTGCAGGGGCTGCTCGAGCTGGCGGGCGTGCCGTACGTCGGCAGCGGCGTGCTGGCCAGCGCCGCCGCCATGGACAAGGCCGTCGCCAAGGTGCTGCTGCGCGCCGCCGGGCTGCGCGTCGCCGAGGCGGTCGTGCTGCGCAAGGGCGACGACGCGGGCGCCGTGCGCGACCTCGGGCTGCCGCTGTTCGTCAAGCCCGCGCGCGGCGGCTCCAGCATCGGCATCACGCGCATCGACGACCTCGCCGACCTCGGCACCGCCCTCGACGTCGCGTGGCAGGCCGACCCCAAGGCGCTCGTCGAGGCGGGCGTGACCGGCCGCGAGGTCGAGTGCGGCGTGCTCGACGGGCCCGACGGCCCGGAGGCGTCCGTGCCCGCCGAGGTGCGCCTCGCCGAGGGCCGCGCGTTCTACGACTTCGAGGCGAAGTACCTGCCCGCGGCGACCGAGCTCGACGTGCCCGCGCACCTCGACGCCGCGACGACCGCGCGCCTGCAGGAGGCGGCGCTCACCGCCTACCGCGCGCTCGACTGCGCCGGCCTGGCGCGCGTCGACTTCTTCGTCGAGCCCGACGGCGGGCTCGTGCTCAACGAGGTCAACACCATGCCGGGCTTCACGCCCACGTCGATGTTCCCGCTCATGTGGCAGGCCAGCGGCGTGACGTACCCCGCGCTGGTCGACCGCCTGGTGCAGTCGGCGCTGCGCGCCGGCACCGGGCTGCGCTAGCCGCCGGCCTGCTCCTGCACGGGGTCGACGAAGGGCGCGTCGAAGGGCAGGACGTCGAGCAGCGGCAGCACCAGGCGCTGCACCGACTGGGCGTCCTGGCTGTCGGGCACCTGCAGCGCCACCGTCACGCGCGTGCCGCGGGTGGTGAACAGGTTGCCGTCACCGGTGTCGTCCTGCAGCAGCTCGAGGAAGCGGTCGTCGTCGGGCGGCCCGAGCACGAAGGGCTCGCCGTCGACGCCGGGGAGGCCGGCCGGCGGCACGCCGCACGCGAGCGTGATGGCGGGGTCGCCCCAGGCCGCGCTGCGCAGCGGGTCGCTGCTCACCTCGCGGCGCGCCAGGTCGTCGCCGAGCGCGTCGGGCAGCCGCGCGGCGAGCGCGGCGCAGACCTGCACGGCCTCGGGGTCGGCGGGCGGCAGCGCGACGTCGACCGGCCCGCCGCCCGGGCGCTCGGACGGCGCCGGGTCGGACGACGTGCAGCCGGCGAGCGCGAGCGCGCCCGCGGCGAGCAGCAGCGCTACAGGTGGACGACGGGGCACGTGACGGTCCGGGTGATGCCCTCGACGGCCTGCACCCGCGCGAGCACGAGCCGGCCGAGCGCGTCGACGTCGTCCGCGACCACGCGCGCGATGACGTCGTAGCCGCCGGTGAGCACCTCGGAGGCGACCACGCCCTCGAGCCGGCTGATCGCCTCGGACACCGCGACGGCGGTGCCGATCTCGGTCTGGACGAGGATGTACGCCTGGACGGGGATGGCCCTGCTCCGGTCGACGGGCCGCGACGGCGGCGGGGAGGTGCAACGTCATCGACACCGTACGGGAGGCCGGCGAGCAGGCGCTCGTGGGCGCCGTGACCGCGCGGCTGGGCCCGTCGGCGGCCCTCGTCGGGCCCGGCGACGACGCCGCGGTCGTCGCCGCGCCGGACGGCCGGGTGGTCGCGACGACCGACGTGCTCGTCGAGGGCGTGCACTTCCGCCGCGACTGGTCGTCGGCGCACGACGTCGGCCGCAAGGCCGCCGCCGCCAACCTCGCGGACGTCGCCGCCATGGGCGCGACGGGCACGGCGCTGCTCGTCGGGCTCACCGCACCGGGCGACCTGCCGGTCGCCTGGGCGCTGGAGCTGGCCGACGGGCTGCGCGAGGAGGCCGCGCGCGCCGGGGCCGAGGTGGTGGGCGGCGACACCGTGCGCGGTGACGCGGTCGTCGTCGCGGTGACCGCGCTCGGCGACCTGCGGGGACGGCCGCCCGTGCTGCGCACCGGGGCGCGGCCCGGCGACGTCGTCGTGCACGCCGGCCGGCTCGGCTGGTCGGCGGCGGGCCTCGCGCTGCTGCAGGCCGGTGCGGACGGCCCGGCCGCCCTGCTGGCCGCGCACCGCGCGCCCGAGGTGCCGTACGCCCTCGGCCCCGCGCTCGCCGGGCTGGGTGCCCGCGCCATGTGCGACGTCAGCGACGGGCTGGTGGCCGACGCGCTGACCCTCGCCGCGGGCGTCGCCCTCGACCTCGACCCGCCGGCGCCCGACCCGGGCGTCGACGAGGCGCACGTGCTGCACGGCGGCGAGGACCACGGCCTGCTCGCCTGCCTGCCGGCCGGGGCGCTCGCGGCAGCGGTCGGGCTGGGCTGCCGCCAGGTGGGCACGGTGGTCGCCGGGAGCGGCGTGCGGCTGCGCGGCCGCCCCGTCGAGCCGCAGGGGTGGGAGCACTGGTGACGCAGGCAGGGGGGTCGGGCCAGGCGCCGCCGCGCGTGCTGACCGTCGCGGGGTCGGACTCCGGCGGCGGCGCCGGCGTGCAGGCCGACCTGAAGACGATGCTCGCCCACGGCGTGCACGGGATGAGCGTGATCGCGGCCGTGACGGCGCAGAACAGCGTCGGCGTGCAAGGCGCGTGGGAGCTGCCGGTCGAGGCCGTGCTCGCCCAGCTCGACAGCGTGCTCGGCGACATCGGCGTCGACGCGCTCAAGACCGGCATGCTCTCCTCGCCCGCGCTCGTCGAGGCCGTCGCCGACCGCCTGGCGCGCGAGCGCGCGCCGCTCGTCGTCGACCCGGTGGGCGTGAGCAAGCACGGCGACCCGCTGCTGCAGGACGACGCGGTCGAGGTGCTGCGCCGCCGGCTGGTGCCGCTCGCGACGGTCGTCACGCCGAACCTGCCCGAGGTCGCGCAGCTCACCGGCGTGGTCGTCGAGGACGAGCGCGACCTGCGACGCGGCGCCGACGCGGTGCTGGCGCTCGGCCCGCGGTGGGTGCTCGTCAAGGGCGGCCACCTCGCGGGCGACGCGGTCGACCTGCTCACCGACGGCGACGTCGAGGTGGTGCTGCGCGCGCCGCGGCTGCCGAACCGGCACACGCACGGCACCGGCTGCAGCCTGGCGAGCGCCGTCGCCTCACGGCTCGCGCTGGGCGACGACGTGCCCGCGGCCGTGCGCGCGGCCAAGGACTGGCTGACCGGCGCGATCGCCGGCGGGTTCGCGCTCGGCAGCGGGATCGGGCCGGTCGACCACGCCTGGCAGTGGCGGGGCGGGCGGGGCTAGCGCCGGCCCCAGTCGTCCTCGAGGGCGTCGCGCGCGTCGTGCTCCTCGGTGCGGCGCCGGGCCGCCTCCAGGGCGCCCTCGGCCTCCTCGCGCGTGTCGTACGGCCCGAGGCGGTGCTGGGGCAGCGTGTCCCCGGAGTCGTCCTCGGCCCGCCCGTGCGTCAGTGACCACCACCAGCTCATGCCCGGAGTGTGCCCCGCCGGCGGCGCCGCGCACCGGGCGGGACGGCGGACGGCCCGGCCCCCACCGGGGACCGGGCCGTCGTGGCCGTGCGGCGGAGCTACAGCGGGCGGACCTGGTCGGCCTGCGGGCCCTTCTGGCCCTGGGTGACCTCGAACTCGACGCGCTGGCCCTCGTCGAGCGAGCGGTAGCCGTCGGACTGGATGGCCGAGTAGTGCACGAAGACGTCAGCGCCGCCCCCGTCGACGGCGATGAAGCCGAAGCCCTTCTCGGCGTTGAACCACTTCACGGAGCCCTGTGCCATGTGCCTGATCTCTCTCTCCACTGAGCAGCGCCCGCACGGCGCGGGTGCCGAGTCGTGCCGGCTGACCACCCAGGAGGCGGACCGCCCGCGACGTTCACGCGGGCTGGTGCACGCGAGGACTGGCGACTGGCGCGCACGGTACAGCGGAGAGGGCACGCGCGACAGGCCCTTCGACGAAGGGCCCGAGGGGTCGTGCGAGGGGCGCGGGAGGCGCGAGCGCGCTAGGCGCGGACGACCTTGCCGGCCTTGATGCAGGACGTGCAGACGTTGAGCTTCTTCGGCGTCTTGCCCGACGGGCCGGTCAGCGCGCGCACGCTCTGGATGTTCGGGTTGAAGCGCCGGCGGGTGCGGCGGTGGGAGAAGCTCACCGACATGCCGAAGCCCGGTCCCTTGCCGCAGACGTCGCAGGTGGCAGACACGAGAGCTCCAGGTGGATCGGGGGTGCCCGGGGGCACGAGCAGGCGGGGGACGGGCAGGTCGGCCCGCTCCAGCGGTCGAGAGTAGCAGCCGGACTAGGGTCGGTCCCTCGGGCGAGCGGGAGGGGCGGGCGGTGCTGGAGGTGCTCGACGCGGCCGCCCTGCGCCGGTGGTGCGAGCGCCTGCGCGACGACTTGGCGGCCGCCCGCGGCGAGATCGACGCCCTCAACGTCTTCCCCGTGCCGGACGGCGACACGGGCACCAACCTGCTGCTCACGGCCGAGGCGCTGGCCGACGCCGCTGCGGTCGCCCCCGACGACGCGCGCGGCACCGCCGCCGCCCTGCACGCCGCCGCGCTGACCGGCGCGCGGGGCAACTCCGGCGTGCTCGTCTCGCAGCTGGTGCGCGGGCTCACCGACGCCCTCGCGGCCACCGGCCGCCTCGACGGCCCCGGCCTGGCCGGGGCGCTGCGGCGCGGGGCGTCGCTGGCGCGCGCCGCGGTCTCCGCCCCCGTCGAGGGCAC
>CANKBT010000100.1 GCA_947479995.1 Frankiaceae bacterium
CGTCGGCGCCGGCGGCCCGCCGGTCGCGCCGCCGCCCGCGGTCGTCGAGCCGGTCACCGTGCCGGCCGGCCGCCTCGGCCGCGCCGCCGTCGCGCTGACCTCGCTCGGCGTGGCCGTGCACGTCGGCTCGGTCGTCACCCGCGCGCTCGCGGTCGACCGCGTGCCGTGGGGCAACATGTACGAGTTCAGCTCGTGCGTCGCGCTCGTCGCGGTCGCGACGTTCCTCGTGCTGCTGGCCCGCCGCCGCGTCGACGTCTCGCTCGGCGTCTTCGTCATGGTGCCGGCCGTGCTCTACCTGGGCCTCGCGCTGACGGTGCTCTACACCGAGGCCGGCCCGCTCGTGCCGGCGCTCAACTCGTACTGGATCAAGATCCACGTGGCGGCGGCGATCATCGCCAGCGGCGCCTTCCTGCTCGCCGGCGTCGTCGCGGTGCTCTACCTCGTGCGCGCCCGCCACGACGACACCGTCGCGCGCCTGGCCTCCGGCGACCCGGGCACGCGCCAGACGCTCGTGCTGCGCCGCCCGCGGCCGGTGCAGCTGCAGTTCCCGTTCACGCTCGGCAGCGCGCTGCCCAGCGCCCCGGCGCTCGACCGCGCGGCGTACGCCGTCATCGCCTTCGCCTTCCCGGTCTGGACGTTCGCGATCATCGCGGGCGCCATCTGGGCCGAGGCGGCCTGGGGCCGGTACTGGGGCTGGGACCCCAAGGAGACCTGGTCGTTCATCACCTGGGTGCTCTACGCCGGCTACCTGCACGCCCGCGCCACGGCCGGCTGGAAGGGCAGCAAGGCGGCCTGGGTCGCCATCGCCGCCGCCGTCGCGCTGATCATCGACTACTACGTCGTCAACATCTTCGTGGTCGGCCTGCACTCGTACGCCTAGGCGCGGCCGCGGCGCTCAGATGCCGCGCAGGAAGTCCTCGTCGTCGTCCGGCCCCTGGTGGCGGGGCGACGGCGCGCGGCCGCGGGGCGGGCGCCCGGTGGCGAGCCACGCCAGCGGCCCGGCGAGCGGCACGAGCAGCACGGCCGCGAGCCAGACGGGCTTGGCGAGCACGCGGACGTCGGCCGGCGGGGTGCGCAGCACGTCGAGGGTGCCGTAGACGAGCAGGACGAGGGTCGTCAGCGCCAGCAGGACGAGCATGCCGCCAGGCTAGGTCGGCCGGCCCCGCCCCGCCTGCCGCTGACGGCGGGGGCGCGGCTCAGGCCCCCTCGGACCGGCGGCGCTCCTGCTCGGCCCGGCGGCGCTGCTCGGCGGCGCGCTCGGCGAGCCCGCGCAGGAACTCCTCGTCGTCGTCGGGGGAGGCCGCGACGGCCCGCCCCGGCCGAGACCGCCCCGGCGCCCCGTGGTCCCCCTCGTGGGGCAGCGAGCGCGCCTGCTGCGGCCGCCCGGCGACCAGCCAGGCGATGCCGCCGACGACCGGCAGGACGACGACCAGCAGCAGCCACAGCAGCTTCGGCAGGTGGCGCACCTCGCCCTCGGGCGTCGTGATGACGCTGAGCACGCAGAACACCAGGAAGCACAGCTCGACGACGAACAGCAGCCCGTACAGCACGCCCGACCCCCCTCGGTCGGGGGCAGGCTAGGGCCCGGCAGGGCGTCTGCGGGGCGCTTCGGCCGGACCGGCTGCCGCGTTGAGGTCAGGTTCCCCTAATCTCTGCGCGTGGACCTCTTCGCCTTCACGGTGGTGCCGGCCGTCGCCCGCGCCCTCGTCCTGGCCGGTGCCGCCGGCGTCATCGTCGACTGGGAGCGCCGCGGCAAGCACCGCCGCCAGGCCGGCGAGGGCACCCAGATCAACGCCGACACCGCCGACGACCTCGCGGCCGTGCGCGCCGCCGTGCCGGCCGGCCGCGGGCGCGTGCTGTGCCGTGTCAACGGCGCCGGCCCCTGGACGCGCGAGGAGGTCGACGCCGCCGTCGCCCTCGGCGCCGACGAGGTGCTCCTGCCGATGGTGCGCACGCCCGACGACGTCGACCTCGCGCTCGACGCCGTCGCCGGCCGGTGCGGCCTCGGCGTGCTCGTCGAGACCCGCGCCGCCGTCGCGTGCGCCCCCGAGATCGCCCGGCGCCCGCTGTCGCGCGTCTACGTCGGGCTCAACGACCTGCGCATCGACCGCGGCAGCACCGCGCTGTTCGCGCCGCTCGTCGACGGCACCGTCGAGCAGGTCCGCGCGGCCTGCGGCGACGTGCCCTTCGGCGTCGCCGGGCTGACGCTGCCGACCTCCGGGGCGCCGGTGCCGAGCCGCCTGCTCGCGGGCGAGCTGGCCCGCCTCGGCGCGTCCTTCACCTTCCTGCGCCGCAGCTTCCACGCCGACGTCGCGGGCGGGCCGGTCGCGCCGGCGGTCGCCGCCATCACCCGGCACTGCGCCGAGACCCGGCGCCGCGACGGCGCGCAGGTCGCCGCCGACCGCGAGGAGCTGGTCGGCCGCCTGCACGCGGCCGCCGTCCCGGCGTGACCCGCGCGCTCGTCACGGGCGCCGGCGGCTTCGTCGGGCAGCACCTGGTGGCGCGGCTGCGCGCCGACGGGCACGAGGTCACCGCGCTGACCCGCGCCGACGCCGACCTCGCCGTGCCGGGGCAGCTCGCCGAGGCCGTGCGCCGCGCCGCCCCCGAGGTCGCCCTGCACCTCGCCGCCGCACGGGCGCCGGTGCCGCGCGCGGCCGCCGCCGCGGTCAACGCCACGAGCGCCGTCGAGCTGGTCGACGCGCTGCCGGACGACTGCCGCGTCGTGCTGCGCCTCGGCTCCTCGACGGAGTACGCCGCGTCGTCGGCACCCATCGACGAGCGCACGCCGCTGGCCCCGCGCGGCTTCTTCGGGGCCGCCAAGGCGGCCGGCTCGCTGCTGCTCACCGCCGCCGCCGCCGAGCGGGGCCTGCGCTCGGTGGTGCTGCGGGCCTTCCAGGTCTACGGCCCCGGCGACAAGCCCGGCCGCTTCGTGCCCGCCGTGCTGCGCGCGGCCGCCACCGGCGAGGTGCTGCCGCTCACCGGGCCGGGGCTGCGGCGCGACTGGGTCTGGGTCGGCGACGTCGTCGACGCCTGCGTGCGCGCGGTCGAGGCCGACGCGCTGCCGAGCGGCACGGTGCTCAACGTCGGCACCGGCGTGCAGACGGCCAACGAGGAGCTCGTCGCGCTCGCCGAGCGGGTCACCGGCCGGCGCATCGCGACCGCGGCCGGCGCCCACCCGGGCCGGCACTGGGACACCGGCGACTGGGTGAGCGACCCGTCGGCGGCGCGCGCCGCGCTCGGCTGGGAGCCGGCCGTCGACCTCGCCGAGGGCCTGCGCCGCTGCTGGGAGGCCGGCGCGTGAGGGTCGCCGTCGTCTCCCCCGTCTACGGCAACGCGCCGACCCTCGCCGCGCTGGCCGACCGGCTCGGCGCGGCCCTGGCCGGGCACGACTGGCGGCTGCGGCTCGTCGTCGACGCCTCGCCCGACGACAGCGCGGCGGTCGCCGCCGCGCTGCCCGGCCCCGTCGCGACGACCGTGCTCGCCGTCAACGGCGGCCAGCACGCCGCCCTCGCCCGCGGCCTGGCCGACGAGCCCGTCGCCGACGCCTGGGTGCTGCTCGACGCCGACCTGCAGGACCCGCCCGAGGCCGTGCCCGCCCTGCTCGACCGGCTCGCGGCCGGCGACGTCGCCGCGGTCTTCGCCGGCCGGCGCGGGGCGTACGAGGGCGCGGGGCGCCGGCTCACGGGCACGGCGCACCGCCGGGCGGTGCGGCTGCTCACCGGCCTGCCGCCCGACGCCGGCGCCTTCCTCGCGCTCGACGCCCGGGCGCGCGCCGCCGTGCTCCGCGCGGGCGCCCCGAGCGTCGTCGCCGCGATCGGGGCGTCGCGCCTGCCGGTCGCCAGCGTGCCGGTGCGCCGCGACGCGCGGCCGGTCGGCGCGTCGGCGTGGACCTCGCGGGCGCGGGCGCGGCAGTCGGCGCGCACCCTCGCGTGGACGGCGCGCGCCCGGCTCAGCGCGTCCAGCGCTGCACGGTCAGGTCGCCCGTCACCGCCGTGAAGACCTGCGACTCCGCGAGCGCGTAGCCGCCCTGCTCCAGCAGGTCGTCGTCGTCGTGCCGGTCGAGCCGGCCGTCGTCGCCGAAGCGCACGAGCCACACCACGTCGGAGGTGCCCGGCGCCGGCACGTCCTGCGGCGGCAGCACGACGTCGGGGCGCAGCCGCGGGGCCTCGCGCGCGACGTACTGGTCGAGGGCCAGGGCCGCCCGCGCGTCGACGGCGACGACCGGCTCGCCCGGCGCCTGCCGGGCGGCGAGCAGCGCCACCACCTCGTCCGGGCGCTCGCGGGGGCGCCGCTCCAGGCGCGGCACGTCGGCCGCCAGCGACACGGCGACGAGCAGCGCCGCGCCGGCCACCCGCAGGCGCGGCGGCAGCGCGGCGACGCCCAGGGCGCCGAGCACCGCCAGCGCGAGCAGGGCCGGCAGCAGGTAGCGCGGGTAGTAGACCGGGCGCACGAGCTCGGCCGCCGTGACGACCGCGAGCGGCACGAGCAGCCACGCGAGCGGCAGGGCCCGCGCGCGCGAGCGCACCGCGCCGAGCACCGCCGCGGCGGCCAGCAGCGCCGCGAGCGGCAGCTCGCCCACCGCCCAGTCGCGCACGGCCAGCACCGGCAGCGCCGCCCCGACCGGCGCGGGGGAGGGGCCGCCCTCGCCGCCGTGCGACAGCGACAGCGCGACGAGCCCGAGCGCCGGCAGGGCGGCGGCGGCCAGCACGGCCGCCGCGCCGAGCCCGCGCCGCCCGCCCGCGCGCAGCGCGCCGACCGCCAGGCCGGCGAGCGCCGGCAGCGCGAACCAGTGCAGCAGGCCCGCCGCGGCCCCGGCGACGGCCGTGAGCACCAGGCCCCGGCCGTCCTGCAGCCGCCGCACGACCCCGAGCGCCGCCAGCGCGGTCGCCAGCAGCGCCGGGCCGTAGCTGCGGGCCTCCACCGACTGCTCGACGAGCAGCGGCCCGCTGGCGGCCAGCAGCCCGGCGAGCAGCCCGGCGCGCGGCCCGGCCAGCCGGCGCACGACGTCGGCCAGCACGCCGGTCGCGGCCGCCGCGCACAGCAGCGACGGCAGCCGCAGGGCCAGCGGCGTCGGCTCGACCCCCGGCAGCGCCAGCCAGGCGTGCACGAGCGCGTAGTAGGGCGCGTTGAACGACGGCGGCACCTCGGGCAGGTACGCCGTCGGCCCGGCGCCGTCGACCACCAGCCGGGCCAGCTCGCGCAGCGGCAGCGGGGCGACGGTCGCGGTGTAGAGCTCGTCGTACCAGAGCGGCTGTCCGCGCCGGAGCTGCAGCGCGCCGAGCAGCAGCAGCAGCGCCGGCGGCAGGAGCAGGGCGGTGCGGGTGCCGACCCGCGCGACCGCCCGCGTCAGCACGGCCCGCTCACGCCGCCCAGCCTAGGGACCGGGGTGCGGGCGCCTCAGCGCTGGCCGGGGAGCACGACGGGGGCCCCGCCGAGCAGCGCGCGGATCTCGTCCTCGTAGAAGCGGCGGTGGCCGCCCGGGGTGCGGATGCTGCGGATGCGCCCGGCGGCGGCCCAGCGCGTCACCGTCTTGGGGTCGACGCGGAACATCGTCGCCACCTCGCCGGGCGTGAGCAGCCGGCCGGTGTCGACGCCGTCGACGGGGTGCGTGGTCATGCGGTGCCTGCTCTCCGGGGAGGTCCGGCGCGCGCTGCCCCGGGGTGTGCCGCGATCAACGAGCGGATCCGGCACGGGTGACGATCCGCTTACGCTGGGCGTCCCCGGACGTCGGGGTCGATCCCGGCCAGGAGGCCCGCCGTGCTCCGCCCGCTCGCCGTCTACTCGCTGCTGCGGCTGTCGCTGTTCGCCATCGCGTACGTCGTGCTGGCCCTCCTCGTCGGGCTGAGCGCGCCGATCGCGCTCGTGCTGGCGCTGGTGGCCAGCGCGCTCGGCAGCCTCACGCTGCTGCGCCCCCAGCGCGACGAGGTCGCGCAGGCGATCGTGCGGCGGCGCACCGAGCGCGCCGAGGCCCGCGAGCGCCGGCGGGCGGCGCTCGACGACCCGCCGCCCGCCTGACTGGCTAGTCGACGACGGCGTCCTCGCGGGGGCGCGCCGCCGCGACGTCGGTGCCGCTGCTCTGGTCGTCGGCGCGCACCACCGTGAGCGGCAGCAGGCGCAGCGCGCCGGGCGCCCACTCCGGCACCGCGGGGCGCGTCGGGGTGACCGGGTGCAGGCGCACGTACGGCTCGCCCTGTGCGGGGCGGGCGTCGGCGTCGCCCTTGTTCGGCCACAGCGACATGGCGCGCTCGGCCTGCGCGGTGATGGTGAGCGACGGGTTGACGCCGAGGTTCGCCGAGATCGACGAGCCGTCGACGACGTGCAGCGTCGGGTAGCCGTGCACGCGGTGGTACGGGTCGACGACCCCGGTCTCCGCGCTGTCGCCGATGACGCAGCCGCCGAGGATGTGCGCGGTCATCGGCACGTTGACGACATCGCCCATGGTGCCGCCGGGGAAGCCGCCGATCCGGGCCGCCATGCGGCGCACGGCCTCGTGGCCGACCGGGATCCAGGTCGGGTTGGCCGGCCCGTGGCCGGGGCGGCTGGTGAGCCGGCCGCGGCGGGTGCGGGTGACGGTGATCGAGTTGTCGAGCGTCTGCATGACGAGCGCGATGATCGTGCGCTCGGCCCACTTGCGCGTGGACAGCGACCGGATCGCCAGCACGGGGTGCAGGAGCAGCTGCAGCAGCCACTTCAGCGGGCGCGGGGCCTTGCCACCGCCGTCGACGAGCAGGGTGGTGAGCAGGCCCATCGAGTTGCTGCCCGGGCCGTACCGGCAGGGCTCGATGTGGGTGTGGTCGTCGGGGTGGAACGAGCTGGTGATCGCGACGCCCTCGCTGTAGCCGGCGCCCTCGACCTTCGGGGCCATCGCGCCGAGCAGGGCCTCGGAGTTGGTGCGGGTGAGCACGCCGAGGCGGTCCGACAGGTGCGGCAGCACCCGCTTGGCCTTCATCGTGTGCAGCAGCTTCTGGGTGCCGAGCGCGCCGGCGGCCAGCACGACCTGGTCGGCGGTGAAGGTGCCCGACTCCTTGGTCGTGACGAGCCAGCGGTCGCCCTGCTGCTCGAGCCGGGTCACGGTCGTCTCGGCGTGGATGGTGCAGCCGAGGCCCTCGGCGAGGTGCAGGTAGTTGACGTCGAGGCGGTTCTTGGCGCCGTAGCGGCAGCCGATCATGCAGTTGCCGCACTCGGTGCAGCCGGTGCGCGCGGGGCCGGCGCCGCCGAAGTACGGGTCGGGGTCGGTCTGGCCGGGCGTGCCGAAGTAGACGCCGATCGGCGTCTTGCGGAACGTGTGGCCGACGCCCATCTCCTCCGCGACGGCCTTCATGACCTCGTCGGCGGGCGTCATCGACGGCTGCTCGCGCACGCCGAGCATGCGGGTGGCCTGCTCGTAGTGCGGTGCGAGCTCGTCGGACCAGTCGGTGATGTGCTTCCACTGGGGGTCGTTGAAGAACGGCGGCGGCGGCGTGTAGAGCGTGTTGGCGTAGACGAGCGAGCCGCCGCCGACGCCCGCGCCCGAGAGCACGACGACGTCCTTGAGCCAGGTGATCTTCTGCATGCCCTTGAGGCCGAACGCCGGCGCCCAGAGGAACGCGCGCAGGTCCCAGGAGGTCTTGGGCAGCGTCTCGTCGGTGAAGCGCCGGCCCGCCTCCAGCACGCCGACCCGGTAGCCCTTCTCCGACAGGCGCAGCGCCGTCACGCTGCCGCCGAAGCCGCTGCCCACGACGACGACGTCGTAGTCGGTGCTGCTCATGTGCCCTCCGCGTCTGTTGACCACCCGGTCAATGGGCGAGGGTACGCCCGTCCTGTGACTCGGGCAACAGCACGTCGAGGGCGGCGCCGAAGGCGTCGGCGGCGAAGCTCGTCGGCTGGCGGACGGCCTGGAACGCCGCGCCCTGCACCAGCGAGACCACGGCGGTCGCCATCACCTCGGCGGTCGCCGCGCTCGCGCCCGCCTCGTCCGCCACGTCGCGGCACAGCCCGACGAAGACGTCGCGGTAGCGCGCCAGCGCCGCGTCGATGACGCGCCGCACGTCCGCGTCGCGGCTGAACCACGCCGACAGCACCAGCTCGACCGGCGCCACCTGGTCGGGGATGCCGTCCAGCTCGACCTGCAGCGCCGCCCGCAGCCGCGCCCGCGCCGTCGGGAGCGCGGCGATCTCCGGCGTCACCTCGGCGTCGAGGGCGCGGTCGAGCAGCTCCGACAGCAGCTCGAGCAGCAGCGCGTCCTTGCTGCCGAAGTGGAAGAACACCAGGCCGGGGGAGGTGCCGGCCTCCGCGGCGACGGCCCGCGCGGTCACCGCGTCGAAGCCGTCGCGGAGCGCGACGACGTACGTCGCCCGCAGCAGCTGCTCGCGCCGCTGGGCCTCGGGGGCCTTCTGGCCGGGCACTCGCGCCTCCCGTGGTCGCTCGCCTCGTCGCCACGGTAGGCGGTCACTACCCTGGGGCGGTGATCCCCGCGCCCGCCGTCGCCGCCCTCGCGGTGCGCACGGTGCGGCTCGACGACCCGGGCGACCTGCTGGCGCTCCTGCCCGAGCACGGCGCGCTCGCCTGGGTGAGCGAGGGCGAGGGCCTCGTGGGCTGGGGCCGCGCCGCCGCGGTCGAGGTCAGCGGGCCCGACCGGTTCGCCGACGCGCAGCGCTGGTGGGACGCCGTCGTCGCCGCGGGCGAGGTCGACGACGACGTGCGGCTGCCCGGCTCCGGCCTCGTGGCGTTCGGCTCGTTCGCCTTCGACGGCGACACCAGCACCTCCGTGCTCGTCGTGCCGGAGGTCGTCGTCGGCCACCGCGACGGCGCCTGGTGGCTCACCACGGTGGGCGACGCGCCCGCGGTGCTCCCGCCGCGCGCGGCGCCCCGTCGCCCGGTCGGCCTGGTCTTCGCCGACGACGTGCCCGACGGCGCGCAGTGGTCGGCCGCGGTCGCCGACGGCGTCGCGCGCATCGAGGCCGGCGTGCTCGCCAAGGTGGTGCTGGCCCGCGCGGTCGTCGCCACCGCCGACGAGCCGGTCGACGTGCGCTGGCCGCTCGGCGTGCTGGCGCGCGACTACCCCGCCTGCTGGACGTTCAGCGTCGACGGCCTGCTCGGCGCCACGCCCGAGGTGCTGGTGCGCCTGCGCGACGGCGTCGCCACCTCGCGCGTGCTCGCCGGCACCCTGCGCCGCAGCGGCGACAGCAACGAGGACCTCCGCCGCGGCGGCAACCTGCCGCGGTCCATCAAGGACGTCGAGGAGCACGGCTACGCCGTCCGCTCGGTCGCCGACTCGCTCGCCCCGCACAGCACCTCCATCGAGGTGCCGGCCGCGCCCTTCGTGCTCGAGCTGCCCAACGTCATGCACCTGGCCACCGACGTCACCGCCACCGTCGCGCCGGGCACCACCTCGCTGGCGCTCGCCGAGGCGCTGCACCCCTCCGCGGCCGTCTGCGGCACCCCGACCGACACCGCCCTCGCCGTCATCCGCGAGGTCGAGGGCATGGACCGCGGCCGCTACGCCGGCCCCGTCGGCTGGACCGGCGCGTCCGGCGACGGCGAGTGGGGCATCGCGCTGCGCTGCGCGGCCGTCGACCAGGACGACCCGCGGCGGCTCCGGCTGTTCGCCGGCTGCGGCATCGTCGGCGGCAGCACGCCCGCCGCCGAGCTCGCCGAGAGCAACGCGAAGCTCGTCCCCATGCGCAGCGCCCTCACCCCCTAGCCCCGCCGGGGGTCGCCGCCGCTCCCGGCCGGTGATCAAGCGACCGTGCTGCTGCCTCGGCGCCGAGACCGCAGCACCGCTGCATGATCACGGCGCGTACGCCCCGCGGGCCGCCGTCGGCGATCATGGCCCTCCTGCGGTGCGACACGCCGGCGGGTCGACGACACGGCC
>CANKBT010000101.1 GCA_947479995.1 Frankiaceae bacterium
CTGCCGTGGATTCGCCGTCGCCGTAGTGGCGCGGTGATCCGACGTCCTTGCTACGGCGTCCTAGCGGACAGCCACCTCACGAGTCCGATGAGCACACAAAGTGTCGGACCACCTCCTCTCCCATGTGCCGACGACGGTACGTGCGCTCCCGCGCGTCGTCCACCGCGAATCGCTGAGGGCGAACGAGGTGGCCGGCGGGGTCGTCAGCGGGGCAGGCGGCAGTCGCGGACGGCGGCCTCGGCCGCCCGCACGACGGCCACCGGGACGGCACCCGACCCGCCGAGCACGCGGCCGGCGCGCAGCGCGCCGCAGCGGTCGACGAGCAGCTGCGCGGTCGCTGGGGGCAGGGCGCCGGGGGCCACGAGCACGAGCGGAGCGCCGTCGCGCCCGGAGGCCGGTCCGGCCGCCAGGGCGTCGGCGAAGGCGTCGCCGCGGGCGACGTGCACGGCCGTCCGGTCGAAGCCCAGGCGGTCCCACGAGAAGGCCGCGAGCGCCGCCGCGGTGGCGTAGCGGTCCGGCCCGGAGACGCGCTCGACCGGCCGGCCGGTGACGGCCTGCACCTGCGAGGCGACGCGCGCCGAGACCGAGCCGGTGCCGCCGACGACGACGACCTGCTCGACGCCCAGCTCGCGCAGCAGAGCGGCGGTCGCCGCGGGCAGCGCGTCGGGCCGCGTCACGAGCACGGGCAGGCCGCGGCCGAAGCCCGGACCGGCGGCGGCGAGCACGTCGGGGAACAGCTCGCCGCTGCCGAGCAGCGCCGTCCGCAGCCCGTCGACCTCGCCGACCGGGTGCGCCCGCAGGTCGACCTCGCGGGTGACGGCGGCGGCGGTCTCGTACCGGTCGGCGCCGGAGAGCCGGCGGACGGCGAGGCCGCGGCCGCGCAGGTCGGCGAGCACGGCGTCCGACACGGCTGCGGTGCCGCCGAGCACCACGACCTCCTGCGCGCCGAGCTCGCCGAGCGCGCGCCCCGTCTCCTCCGGCAGCACGCCGGTGGCGGTGAGCAGCACGGGCGCGTCGAGGCTGCCGGCGAGCGTGCTGCCGGCCAGCGCGTCGGCGAAGGCGTCGGCGCGGGCGAGCACGACCGTGCGCGCGCCCGCCGGGAAGGTCCGCAGGGCGGTCTCCCGCGCGGTCGAGAAGCGGTCGGGCGACGGGCTGGGCCCGGGGACGCCGGCGCCGTCGTAGCGGGTGAGGGCGAAGGGCCCGGCGCTCGCGGCGTAGCGGAACAGCGCACCCTCGTACGGCGCGACGAGGCCGCCCGGCGGCACGACGACGCGGTAGGAGGCGCCGTCGGCGAGCGGGGTGACGGGGACCAGGCGGGCCTCGGCGACCGCACCCGTGCAGGCCCGCAGCCCGTCGCCGCAGACCAGCTGGGCGGCGACGGGCGTGCCGTCCGCACGCTCGAGCCTCGCCGCCGGCGGCACGACGAGGCGCGAGAAGCGCAGGACCGTCGGGGTCCGCGGCCCCGTGCCCCCAGGGGTCACCGCGACGACGCGGGCCGGTCCCGCGTCGACGGGCACGGTCGGCACGTGGGCCTCGCTGTAGCCGTTGCCCGGACGGCCCTCGTCCTCCCAGGGCGCGCCCGGCGGGGAGAGGATGCCGGCGGTGGGCCTGAGCCGTCCGCCGAGGATGACGCCGTCGCGCACGTCGGTGACGACCGCGAGCGGCGGGAGGGCGCTGCCCGGGGCGACCGGCCCTGCAGCCGTGCAGGTGCCGTCGTCGCACTGCCAGCCGGCTCCCGAGGCCCGCTGCGTCGTCACGAAGGCGTCGGCGGTGAGCTGCACCCGCACCGGCCCGGGAGCGGCGCCCCGGCCGACGTTGCTGACCAGGACGGTGGAGCGCGACGAGCCGCCGTCGAGCTGCAGCTCCTCGGCGCTGAGCTGCACGGTGAGGTCGTACGAGCGCTCGCTGCTGCTGGTGGCGGCGCTGGCCGCCGTCCCGTCCTGCAGGGAGGGCGACAGCCGGAGGGTGCCGGCGGGCCGGAGGCGGCCGCCCAGCACGACGGACAGCTCGGGCAGCAGCTGGCCGGCGACGAGCGGTCCGGGGTGCGTGCAGACGCGCGCGCTGCACGACCAGCCCTCACCCGAAGCCGCGTCGTCGAGGTAGGTGGTCGTGAGCTCGTCCCGCAGCGTGAGGCGCACCGGTCCGGGCGCCGAGCGCACCGCCCGGACGTCGACGGTGAAGGCCGCGCCGTCGCCGACGGCGACGGGCGTCGGCGCGCGGACGGCGAGCACCGCCGAGCGCCCCGCGGTCCCCGGCACCTCCAGGACAGCGGTGTCCGGGTCGCCGTTGCCGCCCAGCTCGTCCTGGACGGACGCGCGCAGGGTCGTGCCGGCGTCGAGCGGGTGCTGGAAGCGCAGCGTCCGCGAGGCACCGGGCGCCAGCCCGGCGCTGGTGCAGCTCCACTGCTCGGGCAGCGTGCGCCCGCACGCCCACGCGGGGTCCGCCACCACGACGGTGGTGGCCGGTGCCGTCACGTCGACCCGGACCGGCCCGGCGTAGGGGGCGTTGCCGGTGTTGGTGACGGCGACGAGCGCCTGCGCCGTCGGCCCGGCACCGGACGGGCCCGACGCGGTCGACAGGTCGAGGTCGCTCGCGCTGCTGCGCCCCGGCACGGTCGACGACGCGGCGTCGTCCTCGAGGACGGTGTCCCGGGGGTGCTCCACGACGGCCGCGACCCTGGTGCTGGCCATGAAGGGGTACGGCCCGGTGCGCGTCTCGAGGGTCGGCACCTCCACGCGCAGCTCGGGCAGCTCGCCCCCCGGGGGCGCCGTCCGGGTCGTCGTGCACGCCGGGACGCCCCGCCCGCACTCCCAGCCCTCACCCGACGCCGTGACCAGGCCGGCGGAGCCGGCGACGGTCAGCAGCACGCGGGTGCGTCCGGTCGCCGCCTGCCCGCCGACGTTGCGCACCGCGACGCGGAAGGCCGCCGTCTCGCCGGTGCTCGGCCCGTCCGGCCGCACGACCGGGGCGAGGTCGACGCCCTGGTACGCCACGCGCCAGGGCCGCACGGTGGTGGCGGAGCCGGGTACCGGGCTGAGCCACCCCACGGTGCGGGTGACCGCCACCTCCGCGACGGCGGCGTCCTCCACGACGAGCGCAGCGCGCAGGCCCCG
Source organism: Frankiaceae bacterium (assembly GCA_947479995.1). GTDB lineage: Bacteria > Actinomycetota > Actinomycetes > Mycobacteriales > SCTD01 > CANKBT01. The sequence continues at coordinate 3,114 of CANKBT010000101.1, forward strand.
GACCTCGCCGGGTGCGAGCGGCCCGGTGGCGGTGCACCGCTCGGGCGTGCACGTCCAGAGGGCGTCGGACTCCTGCACCTGCACGCGCGCGCCGTCGCCCGCCCGCAGCTCGACGCTGACGCCGGTGACCGCGGCGTCCGAGACGTTGACCACCGGCACGTCCAGGGCGGCCACGCCGCTCCGGTCGACGAGGCCCTCGGCCGGCCCGCCCCTGAGGACGACCACCGGTGGCGCTCCCTGCTCGCGCGCCACCGGCCAGGTGAGCTCGGCGCCCTGGGACGCCTGCCTGGCGAAGGGCGTGGTCAGCCCGTCGTCCTGCCCGGGGAGCGCGGGGCCGGCGAGCCGTGCCTGCAGGGGGGTCTCGGCTGCCCGCCGGACCAGGTCCGGCTCCGTGCCGACGAGCAGGTCGGGGAGCGTCGACCCCGCGCCGGCGCCCCCGGGGTGCGTGCACCGGAACGGCTGATCGCCACGGCACTGCCAGCCCGACCCCGAGCCGGTGAGAGCGGCGTCGATGCCGCCGAGCAGCTCCACCGTGACCGGTCCGGGGTGCGCGGTCACGCCGACGTCGCGGACCCGGAGCCGCGTGGTGGCGGACCCGCGCTCCCGGTAGGGGGCGGTCGGGGACTCCAGGACCAGCGCCAGGGACGGCGCGCTCCTCCCGTGCCCCTGGCGGGCGGAGGCGCGGCGGGTCGACGGGGCGTTCCAGTCGCTGCCGGCCGTGACCTCGGCCGCGACCTCGCTCACCGACGGGTCGTCGGACGGGTCCCGCCCGCCCTCCACCCGCAGCTCGGGCAGCCCGCCGCGCGCGGGCACGGGTCCCTCGTGCGCGCACGCGAGGTCGAGGGAGCAGGTCCAGCCGTCACCGGAGGCGCGCGTGCCCGCGCCAGGGGTGAGCTGCACCTGCACGCGGCCCGGCGAGGGCCGCCAGCCCGCGTTGACGACCCGGACGGTCGCGGCACGGACGGACCCCGGGGACGGGGCGTCGGACGTCACCACCGGGACCAGCACGACCGGGTACGCGCCGGTGGGCACGGTCGCCTGCAGGCGGCCGCCGCGGGGATCACCGCCGCCGGACACCCTCGCCTCGAGCGGCAGCGTCGCGCCGGACCGGTCGGGTCGTGCCAGCGCGACGACCCGCAGCGGTGAGGACGCACCGCCGGCGGGGACGGCCTGCGACGTGCGGCAGACGGCCCCCGCGCAGGCCCACCCGGCGCCGGCGGCCGTCCACGGCACCGCGCCCGACGTCAGCACGAGCGCCACCTCACCCGCGCTGGTGAGCTCGCCGCGGTTGACGACCCGGAGGTCGGTGACCACGGCGTCGCCGGGCAGTGCGGGCGCGGGGGTCGTGAGCACCGGGACGAGGTCGACGGGTCGCCCGCCGGTGCCCGCGGTCGCCAGGGAGGTGCGGCCGCCGACGCGCGTCCACACGGCGAAGGAGGGGGGCCAGCCGGCGTCGCCCGTCGCCGTGCGCACCACGAGTGGCGGCAGAGCGCTGCCGGCGGCGACCGAGGAGGCGTGCTCGCACGTCAGCGCGGTGCACGACCAGCCCGGTCCGCTGGCCGAGCGCGGCTCGACGCCACCGGACACCTCGAGCACGACGGGGCCGGTGGCCTCGGCGTCGCCGTCGTTGCGCACCAGCACGGGGACGTCGACCACGCCGTCGGAGCCCACCGGTCCCGGGAAGCGCGGGTAGGCAGTGAGCGCTGCGCCGGCACCCTCGACGACCGGCAGCTCCGCGCTCCCGGCGTCGTTCCCGTCGTTGCCGTCCACCACCTCGATGCGGCCGCCCACGACGACGACGCCCCGCTCCGGCGCCGGCGTGGACCGCAGTGCCAGGGGCGGGAGGGACTCGCCCACGGCGAGAGGGCCGGCGTCGGAGGTGCACGTGCCCTCAGCGCAGCTCCAACCCTCACCGGAGCCCTCCGCGGTCGTGGTGAACCGCACGGGGCCGGTCGCCGTGCCCGGCCCGAGGTTGCGGACGGTCGCGGTCGCCAGAGCGGCCCCGTGCGGAGCGGGGGCCGCCACGGGTGCGACCGACACGGCCAGATCGCCCTCCCCGGGCATCACGACGGACGCGACGGCGCTCACGGACCCGGCCGACGGCACGGGGCCGGTCGGCAGGAGGGTCGCCGACAGCGCGGTGGCCCGCGGTCCGGCCTCCACGAGGAGGACGGGCACGGTGCCGCCCTCGGGCGCGGGCCCGTCCGCGCGCCGGCAGCGGGCCGCCTCGCACGACCAGCCGTCGCTGCTGCCCGGCACGGGCTGCACCGCGCTCGAGAACCTGACCTCGACCGGCTCGTCGGCGTGGTCGTCCCCGCCGACGTCCCGCACCACGGCGGCGAAGACCGAGCTCCGCTCCGCGACCGCCGCGCCCACCGGCGCCAGGGCCAGCTCGAGCCCGCGGTAGGGGGCGAGGACGACCGTGCTGGCACTCGCGCTGTCGTTCCCGCGGCGACCGTCGCGAGCGTCGAGCAGCTCGGCGGCGACCTGCGCGGCGCGGTCGAGCGCGGGGTCCTCGTGCCCCGGCACGACGCCGCTGAGAGGCGGCAGCACCTGACCCGGGTCGACGGGGCCGCCGCGGCTGCACACCACCCCGGCGCAGTCCCAGCCGCTGCCGCTCGCCGACACCACGCCGCTGAGCCGGACGGACACGTCACGGCCGTACGCGTCACTGCCCACGTTGCGCACGAGCGCGTCGACGACGCGGTCGCCGCCCCGCCGGGCGTCGGCCCTCGGGGCCAGGGAGACCGCGAGGTCCGCCCGGTCCGGGGGGAGCACGGGGAAGACCAGGCGGCCACGGCCGGCCTCGGACACCGCCGCCGTCGACACGGACGCGTCGACCCCGGCGGTGTCCGCGGGCGGCAGGTCCTCGCGCACCCGGTGGACGGCACGCACGGCCGGCAGGGCGTCGCCGGGAGCGAGGACCGCCGTCGCCGTGCACTCGGCCGTCGAGACCTCGCACTCCCAGCCCTCGCCCTGCAGCGCGACCGCGTCCGGGTCGCCGCTCCCCGCCGGCCGCACCTGGAGCACGTGGACGCCCGACGTGACGGCGGTGCCGGTGTTCACCACGACGACGTCGACCACGGAGGTGCCGGCGGCCACGGCCTCGCCCACCTGCGTGATCATCACGCCGAGCCGCGCTCCGGCGACGGCCTGGTCTGCGGCCGCGCTCACCGGCGCGGGCAGCACCGCGAGCCCGCTGGCGAGCAGGGCGGTGGCGAGCAGGGCGGGAGCGGTGCGGCGCACGGGGTCGTCCGGTCGTGAGGGCGGGCACCGGCGCCCACGGCGCGCAGGCTAGGCCCCGCGCGGCACGCGCGGGGCCGAACGCCAGCACGGCGGCGACCGCGGCAGACGGGTGGTCCCGTTCACCCCTTCGGCCCTCGATCCGGCACGTCGGCCTTGCCGATCACGAGTGCATCGCCACCGCACCAGGAGGACCCGTGGTCACCGCCCCGCCAGCGTCACCGATGGCCCTGCTCCAGCAGGGGATCCCGCTGTCGCTGCTGCTCGACCTCGTCTGCGGCCCGGCGAGCGAGGACCTGCTCGCGCACGAGCACGTCCGCGGCTCAGCCCTCGCGGACGCGCTCCTCGAAGGCAGCCCGGAGCGCCGCTGACACCGGCCCGACCGGCAGCTCCCGGCCGTCCAGCGCGACGACCGGGGCGACGCCGCGGACGCTGCTGGCGAGCAGCACCTCGTCGGCCTCGAGCAGCTCGGCGACCGTCCCGCGGCGCACCTCGGTCGGCACGGGGCTGAGCCCGAGCAGCACGTCGGCCGTGGTGCCGGCGAGGATGCCGACCTCGGCCGGTGGCGGCGTGATGAGCGTGCCGGCGGTCACCCAGAGCACGTTCGCGGTCGGCGCCTCGAGCACCTCCCCGTCGCTGCTCGTGAGCACCGCGTCGTCCGCGCCGCGCGCCTGCGCCTCGCGCAGCGCGGCCATGTTGACCGCGTACGACGTGCACTTGACCCCGCCGAGCAGCCAGTGCTGCTCGCCGCGCAGCGCCGCCGGCACGCCGAGCGACAGCGTGACGGCGCGGACGCCCTGCTCGCGGCCGCGCACGACCTCGTCGGTGACCGGCGTGACCATCGCGTACGCCACCCCGCCGCGCGTCAGCACCAGGCGCAGCACGCCGTCGGGCTGCGCCCACGCCTCGACGGCGGTGCGCACCAGCGCCTCCCAGCCGTCCGGCACGTCGAGCGCGAGGCGGCTCGCGCTGCGGTGCAGGCGGGCGAGGTGGGCGTCGACGAACGCCGCCCGGCCGCCCGCGACGCGCAGCGTCTCGAACACCGACTCGCCCCGCAGCAGACCGACGTCGTCCGGGCGCACGAGGGGCGCGGCAGGGTCGGCGAGCGCGGGCCCGGCGGGGGTGAGGACGGCCAGGACGGTCACGAGGGGCGAGGCTAGTGTTCGGGCATGGGCCGCAGCGCGGAGGTCGGCACCGACTGGCAGGGCCGCCTGCGCAGCCGCGGCTACCGGCTCACCCCGCAGCGCCAGCTCGTCCTCGAGGCCGTCGGCGCCCTCGGCCACGGCACGCCGGAGGAGATCGCCTCGGCCGTGCAGGAGCGGTCGGCGGCGGTGAGCGTCTCGACCGTCTACCGCACGCTCGAGCTGCTCGAGCAGATCGAGCTGGTGCGCCACACCCACCTCGGCCACGGGGCCCCGACGTGGTCGCTGGCCGACGACCACGAGCACGTGCACCTCAAGTGCCGCGACTGCGGCGGGGTCGAGGAGGTCGACCCGGCGGTGTTCGCGCCGACCGTCCGGGCGCTGCAGGAGGCCCGCGGCTTCACCGTCGACGTCGGCCACTTCGCGGTCTTCGGCCGCTGCCGGGAGTGCACGGCCGCCCTCGGCGGTTGACGTGGGCATGCTGGACCGCCACGGAGCCGTGCCCGCCCTCGGACGCGACGCCGGCGTCGCCGAGCACTACGGCGACCCGTACGCCGAGCAGCGCGCCCTCGAGGCCGGCCGCGCCGTCGTCGACCTGTCGCACCGCCCCGTGCTCGAGGTGCGCGGGCCCGACCGGCTGACCTGGCTGCACGACCTCACGTCGCAGGCGCTGCGCGACCTCGCGCCCGGCGTGCCCGTCGAGTCGCTCGTGCTCAGCCCGCAGGGCCACGTCGAGCACCACCTGCAGCTCGTCGACGACGGCGAGGCCGTACGGCTGCACGTCGAGCCCGGCACGGCCGACGCCCTGCGCACCTGGCTCGACCGCATGCGCTTCATGCTCCGCGTCGAGGTGGCCGACGTCAGCGCCGACTGGGACGTCGTCGGCACGGCGGCGTCGTGGTCGCTCGTGCCCGCCGGGGCGCTGCAGGCGTCGGACGCCGAGGTCGCGGGCGTGGGGGCCCACGAGGCGCTCCGCGTCGCCGCGCAGCGACCCCGCCTCGGCGTCGACACCGACCACCGCACCATCCCGAACGAGACGTCGTGGCTCACCACCGCCGTGCACCTCGACAAGGGCTGCTACCGCGGGCAGGAGACGGTCGCGCGGGTCGCCAACCTCGGTCGCCCGCCCCGCCGCCTCGCCCTGCTGCACCTCGACGGGTCGGACTCCGAGCTGCCGGCCCAGGGCGCCGACGTGCTGCTCGACGGGCGGGCCGTCGGCGCCGTGGGCACGTCGGTGCGTCACCACGAGCTCGGCCCGATCGCTCTGGCGATGGTCAAGCGGCAGGTCCCGCTCGACGCAGCGCTGTCGGTCGACGGCATCGCGGCGCAGCTGGACGACTCCGCGGTCGAGCAGGAGCGCGCCCGGGCGGCGCGGCCGGAGCTCATGCGCTTCCGCTAGAGCGGGTCGCGGGCGGTCCACAGGCCGCTGCTCGTCCACAGATCCGCCCTCGATTGTTGAAGTCAAATAGTCGCTGTGCAGTGGCCTTTCACGGCTTGACGCTGGCCCCTCGCGTGGCAGAGTGGTCGTCGAACGCACGTTCGACGACCCGGAGGGCAGCGGCATGACGACGAGCGCCGCTCCGGCCGCAGCCTCGCCGTCCGGCGACGCCACCGTCACGGCCACCCGGCTGCGCGCGGCTGTCGACGCCCTGGCCCGCACCCGCCCGGCGGACCTCCCCGGGCCGGTGGCCCTCGCCGACGCCGCGCTGCTGCTCGCGGAGCTCGACCGCCTGAGGGCGGTGGTCGCCGCCCGGCTCGCGGACGTCGACCGCCGGCAGCTCCACGTCCTCGACGGCGCCGGCAGCGTCGGCAGGTGGGTCGACGCCCGCGGCAGCGGCGTCGACCGCGCGGAGGTCGCCCTGGCCCGCAAGCTCGACCGCCTGCCCGCCGTCGCGGCGCGGCTCGCGGACGGCGGGCTCGGCCTGCCGGCGGCGGTCGCCGTGGGGCAGGCGCTCGACCGCGTGCGCCGGCACCTCGACCGCCCCGACGGGCTGGTCGACGGGCTGCCCGGCGAGGAGGTCCTGCGGGCGGTCGTCGTCGATGGCGTGAGCCAGGTGCTGGCCGAGGCGCGCGGCGGCTACCGGACGGCCGACGAGGGCCTGTCCCGTGAGGGCGTGGACGAGGGCGAGGACGACCCTCGCTGGACGGCGGTGCGCGACGAGCTGGAGGCGGTCGCCGCGCTGCCGTGCTCGCAGGCCGCCCGCCTCGAGCGGGCGCTGTGCCTGCTCGCCGCCCGCATCGACCCGGTGCTGCTCGCCGGCGCGCTGCACCGGCTCGTCGACGC
>CANKBT010000102.1 GCA_947479995.1 Frankiaceae bacterium
GCACCGCCCTGGGTGCCCGCGCCGCCCGGGGCGGCCGCCGGCCCGACGGTCGGCGGCGCGGCGGCGCCGGGCACGACGGCGCCGAGCGCGGTGAGCACCTCGGCGGCGGCCCGCTCGCCGGAGGAGATCGCCCCGTCCATGTAGCCGTGCCAGTAGGCGGCCGTCTCGGTGCCGGCCCAGTGCACCCGGCCGACCGGGTCGCGGAAGGCCGAGCGGTACTGCGTGAGCACCCCCGGCGGCAGCACGTGCACGGGGCCGCCGCGCGACCACCGCTCGGCCGTCCAGTCCTGCACGACGACGTCGAGGGGCTCGGCCGCCTGCGGGCCGAAGAACTGCACGAGCTGGGCGACCACGTCGGCGGCGAGGCGGTCGAGGTCGGCGCCGTACGCGCGCAGGTCGTCGGCGCCGACGAAGGCCAGCAGGCCGCCGGGCGTGCCGGCGACGGGCGAGACGTCGTAGCAGATGCGGGCCGGGCCGGTGTCGCAGACGACGGCGCCCGACAGGCCGTCGGCCCGCCAGAACGGCGTCGGGTAGACCGCCTCCACCTTGGCCAGCACGCCCTGCGGCGAGCGCTGCACGTACTGCTCGCGGGCGCGCGGCAGCGGCGGGTCGTACGCCAGGTGCCCCGACAGCACGGGCGGCACCGCCACGACCACGTGGGCGGCGCGGACGACGACGCCGTCGGCGGTGACCGTCACGCCGGTGGCGTCCTGCGCCACCGCCCGCACCGGCGCGGCGAGCCGCACGCGGTCGCCGAGGGCCTCGGCCATGCGCAGCGACATCGTCTGCGCGCCCAGCACGAACCGCCGGGCCTGAGCGCCGTCGCGCACGTTGATGAGCCGCTCGAAGCTGCCCGGGTTCGCCTCGTCGCCGGAGGTCGCGACGTACCAGAGGGCGTAGAGCAGGCTGATCTCGCGGGCGTCCGCGCCGAAGATCGCGACGAGCGCCGACCGCGCGACCTCGCGCACCTGCGGGTTGACGGTGCGGGTGCGCAGGAACTCGTCGAAGGTCATCGCGTCCCACGCGGCCGCCTGCGCCGCCTCCCACGGCGCGTCGACCGGCACCGTCGACGCCATCTGGTCGACGAGGGTGACGACGAGCAGCAGGTCGGGGAGCAGCAGCGGGTCGAGCGGCGCGCCGCCGGTGGGGCCGGCGTCGCTGTAGGTGGAGCGCATGCCCATGCCGACGTAGACGGCGTCGCCGTCGTTGGGCTGCTCGAAGACCTCGAGGCCGAGCTCGTCGGCCAGGGCGGCCACGCGGTTCTGCGTCGGGCCGATCCAGGTGCCGCCGAGGTCGCCGACGCCGCCCTCGGCGAAGGCCTTGTTGAGCGTGCGGCCGCCCACCCGGTCGCGGGCCTCCAGCACGACGACGCTGCGGCCGGCCGCCACCAGCCGGCGCGCGGTGACGAGCCCGGCGAGCCCGGCGCCGACCACGCAGACGTCCACCTCGACCGGTGCGGCCGGCGCCGCCGACGCCGCGCCCGGCCCCGCGAGCACGGCCGCGCCCACCCCTGCCGCCGTCGCGCCGAGCAGTCCCCGCCGTGTGACCCCGGTCATGCCGGCCACGGTCCCACGCCCTGCCCGCCGAGGGTGGTCGGATGGCGCGGTGCGCCGTCCCGCCCTCGTGCTCGCCCTCGCCCTGCTGCCCCTGACCGCCTGCGGCGACGACGGACCGGGCCCCGCCGGCGCCGCCGAGGCGCTCGCCGCCGGGCTGGAGGCCCGCGACCTGGCCGGGGTGCCGCTCACCGGCGACGCGCCCGACCCGCAGGCCGACCTCGCGGTCGCCACCGAGGGGCTCGGCGCGCGCCCGCTCGCCGTCGACGTCCGCGAGGTCACCGAGGACGACGGCACCGCGACCGCCCGGCTGGCCCTGTCGTGGGACGTCGGCGGGCCGCAGCCCTGGGCGTACGAGACGCGGGCCGAGCTGGTGCGCGAGCAGGAGCAGTGGCGCGTGCGCTGGTCGCCGGCCGTCGTGCACCCCGACCGCGTCGAGGGCGACCGGCTGCGCGCGAGCGTGGTCGACGCGCCCCGCGGCGAGGTGCTCGGCGCCGGGGGCGAGGTGCTCGTCACCGACCGCCCGGTGCAGCGCGTCGGCCTCGACAAGGCGCGGGTCGACCCGGCGCAGGTCGCGGCGTCGGCCACGGCCCTGGCGCAGGCCGTCGACGTCGACCCGGCCGGCTACGCCGCGCGCGCCCAGGCCGCCGGGCCGCGGGCCTTCGTCGAGGCGGTCGTGCTGCGCGACGACGGCAGCGAGCCGCTCGCGAGCCTCGACGTGCGGGCCGTGCCCGGCGCCGTGCTGCTGCCTGACGCGCTGCCGCTCGCGCCCACCCGCACCTTCGCCCGCCCGCTGCTCGGCGCCGTCGGCGACGCCACCGCCGAGGTGGTCGAGGGCTCCGGCGGCGCGGTGCAGCCCGGGCAGCAGGTGGGGCTGTCCGGCCTGCAGCAGCAGTACGACGCGCAGCTGCGCGGCACGCCCGGGACCACCGTCGAGCTCGTGCGGGCCGACGAGACCGCCGGCCGCGTCGAGCTGTTCCGCAGCGCGGCGGTGGCGGGCACCCCGCTGCGGCTCACGCTCGACGCCGGGCTGCAGACCGCCGCCGAGGCCGTGCTCGCGGGCGTCGCGCCGGCCAGCGCGGTCGTCGCGCTGCGCCCCTCGACCGGCGAGGTGCTGGCCGCGGCGAGCGGCCCGGGCGGCGACGGCCTGAGCACCGCGACCGTCGGCCAGTACGCGCCCGGCTCGACCTCCAAGGTCGTCACGAGCCTGGCGCTGCTGCGCACCGGCGCGACGCCCGAGACGGTGCTGCCGTGCACGCCGACGCTCACCGTCGACGGCCGGGCCTTCCGCAACTACTCCGACTTCCCGGCGAGCGGCCTCGGCGACGTGCCGCTGCGCCGCGCCCTCGCCGACTCGTGCAACACCGCCTTCCTGTCGGCCCGCGACCGGGTCGACGCCGCCGCCCTCGCCGACGCGGCGGCGAGCCTCGGCGTCGGCGGCGAGGCCGACCTGGGCTTCCCGGCGTCGCTCGGCGACTACCCCGCCGAGGGCTCGGCGACGGCGCAGGCCGCGGCGCTCATCGGGCAGGGCGAGGTGATCGCCACGCCGCTGTCGGTCGCGACCGTCGCCGCCTCGATCGCCGCCGGCCGCACCGTCACCCCGCGCCTGGTCGCCGACGCGCCCGACGCCCCCGCCCCGCCGACGCCGCTCACCGCCGAGGAGGCGGCGGCGCTGCGCGGCCTGCTGCGCGGCGTCGTCGAGACCGGCAGCGCGTCCTTCCTCGCCGACGTGCCGGGCGAGCCGGTCGGGGCCAAGACCGGCACCGCGGAGTACGGCAGCGACACCCCGCCGCGCACCCGCGCCTGGATGCTCGCGGTGCAGGGCGACCTCGCGGTCGCGGTGCTCGTGGAGGACGGCGCGAGCGGCTCGCAGACCGCCGGGCCGCTGCTCGAGGCCTTCCTGCGGGCCGTGCCCGGCGCCTGACCCGCGCGCGGTCCGTGTCGAGGCGCGGGGTCAGCCTGCCGCGGCCACCGCGGCCACCGCGGCGCGCACGTCCTCGGCGACGAGGTCGCCGTGCACCGCGGCCCCCGCGAAGGTGCCGGCCGCCGCCGCGGTGACCACCTGCGCCCGGGCCTCCGCCAGGTTGCCCACCGCCCAGACGCCCGGCACGGACGTCCTCCCGGTCGGGTCGACCGGCACGGAGGCGGCGACGACGCGCCCGGCGACCTCCTGCTCGACGAGCGCGAGGCCGAGGTCGTCCAGCAGGTCGGCGCGCCCCGCCATGACGGTCTGCACCGCCAGCGCCTGCAGCGGCACCTGCTCGCCCGAGGCCAGCCGCGCGCCGGTCAGCCCCTCCGGCCCGGCCTCGACCGCGACCACCTCGCCCTCGACGACCCGCACGCCGCGCGCCCGCAGCCCGGCGAGCTCCTCCTCCGGCAGCGCGGTGCCGTGCGCGAGCACCACCAGGTCGTCGGTGAGCTCGCGGAACAGCTGCGCCTGGTGCACCGCCAGCGGGTGCGTCACCAGCACCCCCACGGTGCGGTCGCGGACCTCCCAGCCGTGGCAGAACGGGCAGTGCAGCACGTCGACGCCCCACCGCTCGGCCAGCCCCGGCACGTCCGGCAGCACGTCGACCAGCCCGGTCGCCAGCACCAGCCGGCGGGCCCGCACGGCCGACCCGTCGGCGAGCTCGACGGCGAACCCGTCCCCGCTGGGCCGCGCGCGCACCACCCGCCCCGGCCGCACCTCCCCGCCGTACGACGCGACCTCCGCGCGCCCGTCGGCGAGCAGCTGCGCCGGCGCCACCCCGTCGCGACCGAGGTACGCGTGCACCCCGGCCGCCGGCGCGTTGCGCGGCTCCCCGGCGTCGACCACCAGCACCCGGCGCCGCGAGCGCGCCAGCACCAGCGCCGCGCTCAGGCCGGCGGCGCCGCCGCCGACCACCACGACGTCCTGCGTCTCCTGCGTGTCCTGCGTCTCGTGCGTGTCCCTGTCCATGCCGCGCACCGTGCACGACGCCGTGCCCGTACGGCCAGTCCCGTTGCCAGGACGGCAAGGTCAGCGCCGGCGCGGGGCCGCCTTGACGTGCATGCGCTCGCCCTGCGGGCCGAACAGGCCGAGCAGCTCGACCGGCCGGTCCGTCGGGTTCACGAGCGCGTGCGGCACGTGCGTGTCGAACTCCGCCACCTCGCCCGGCCCGAGCACGACCTCCTGCTCGCCGAGCAGCAGCGTGAGGCGGCCCTCGAGCACGTAGACCCAGTCGTAGCCCTCGTGGGTCTGCCGCTCCGGCGGCCGGCCCGGCCAGCGGGGCGGGATGACGACCTTGTACGCCTGCAGGCCGCCCGGCCGCCGGGTCAGCGCCACGAAGACCATGCCGTCGCGCTCCACCGGGGCGAAGCGCAGCCGCGGGTCGCCGGTGGCCGGCGCGTCGACGAGGTCGTCGAGGGCGACCCGGTGCGCGCGGGCCAGCAGCAGGAGCAGCTCGAGCGTCGGGCGGCGCTGCCCCGACTCCAGCCGCGACAGCGTGCTCGTCGAGATGCCCGTCGCCGTGGCGAGCCGCGCGAGCGTCGTGCCCCGCTCCTGGCGCAGCGCGCGCAGCCGCGGGCCGACCGCGCCGATCACCTGCGAGACGTCGTCGTCGGCCATGCCGCGAGTCTGCCCACCCGCCCGTACCGCCCGTCACCGGCGCGCGTCACGGGTGCGCGTCACGGGCCGAGCCCACTGCTCCGTACGGCGGCTTGCGGGGGTTACCCGCGGGTAGCATCCTGGGGTTACCGACGGGTAGGCGCATGGCCGCCCGAACGAGACCAGGAGCGAGCTGGCCATGGGCCACTACAAGAGCAACCTGCGCGACATCGAGTTCAACCTCTTCGAGGTCTTCGGTGCCGACACGACCCTCGGCTCGGGGCCGTTCGCCAACCTCGACGTGGACAGCGCCCGCGACATCCTCAAGGAGGTCGAGCGGCTCGCGTCGAACGACCTCGCGGCCTCGTTCGTCGAGGGCGACCGCACCCCGCCGGTCTTCGACAAGGACACCGGCACCGCCGTGCTGCCGGCCGCCTTCACCAAGAGCTTCCAGGCGTACCACGACGGCGGCTGGGACCGGTTCCCGCTGCGCGAGGAGCTCGGTGGCGTCGGCGCCCCGCCCTCGCTCATCTGGGCGTTCTCCGAGCTGATCCTGGGCTCGAACCCGGCCGTCTACATGTACGCCTCCGGCCCGGCGTTCGCGCAGATCCTGTTCGACAACGGCACCGAGGCCCAGAAGCGCTTCGCCCACCAGGCGATCGAGCGCGGCTGGGGCGCCACGATGGTGCTCACCGAGCCCGACGCCGGCTCCGACGTCGGCGCCGGCCGCGCGGTCGCGCACCCGCAGCCCGACGGCACCTGGCACATCGAGGGCGTCAAGCGCTTCATCACCTCGGCCGAGTGGGACTGGCCGGAGAACATCTTCCACCTCGTCCTCGCCCGCCCCGTCGGCGTCGAGGGCCACGGCGGCCCCGGCACCAAGGGCCTGTCGCTGTTCCTCGTCCCGAAGTACCTGGTCGACGAGGACGGCAACCTCGGCGAGCGCAACGGCGCCTACGTCACCAACGTCGAGAAGAAGATGGGCCTGAAGGTCTCCACGACCTGCGAGCTCACCTTCGGCGAGCAGCACCCCGCCATCGGCACGCTCGTCGGCGACGTCCACGACGGCATCGCGCAGATGTTCCAGGTCATCGAGTACGCCCGCATGATGGTCGGCGCGAAGGCCATCAGCACGCTGTCGACCGGCTACCTCAACGCCCTCGACTACGCCAAGATCCGCGTCCAGGGCGCCGACCTGACCCGCATGACCGACAAGCGGGCGCCGCGCGTCACCATCGCGCACCACCCGGACGTCCGCCTCATGCTCATGCGCCAGAAGGCCTGGGCCGAGGGCATGCGCGCGCTCGTCATGTACACCGCGAGCATCCAGGACCAGATCGAGCTGTCCCGCGAGGCCGGCGAGGTCGACGACCTGCTCGTGCGCCTCAACGACCTGCTGCTGCCGATCGTCAAGGGCTACGGCTCGGAGAAGGCCTACGAGCTGCTCGCCAGCTCGCTGCAGGTCTTCGGCGGGTCCGGCTTCACGCAGGACTACCCGGTCGAGCAGTACATCCGCGACGCCAAGATCGACACCCTGTACGAGGGCACGACGACCATCCAGGGCATGGACTTCTTCTTCCGCAAGATCGTCCGCGACCAGGGCCAGGCGCTCGGCAAGCTCGCCGCCGAGATCACCGAGCTCGCCAAGGGCGAGGCCGGCAACGGCACCCTCGCCGCCGAGCGCGACCTGCTCGCCAAGGCGCTCGAGGACGCCCAGGGGATCGTCGGCTACTGCGTCGAGGAGCTCATGGCCTCCGCGCAGGAGGGCAGCCGCGACGCCAGCCCGAACCTCTACAAGGTCGGCCTGAACACCACGCGCCTGCTCATGGCGCTCGGCGACGTGGTCGTCGGCTGGCTGCTGCTGCGCCAGGCCGCCGTGGCCGTCGAGAAGCTGCCGACCGCCTCGGACCGCGACAAGGCCTTCTACGAGGGCAAGGTCGCCGCTGCCAAGTGGTTCGCGCACAACGTGTTCCCCGAGCTGGCCGGCAAGCTCGAGATCGCGCGCGGCACCGACCTGTCGCTCATGGAGCTCGACGAGGCCGCCTTCTAGGCGCACCCCTCGCCCCGCGGGCCCGGTCCTCCTCGGAGGGCCGGGCCCGCGGCGTTCCCCCGCACGGGTGGTGTGCAGGTGATCGCCGCGGGTAGCAACGGTCGAGCGCCGCGCTCCGTGCGGCCAGGACCCGGAGGGACTCCCATGGGCATCGGTGCCAGCGTCTTCCTGCTCGCGGTCGGCGCCATCCTCGCCTTCGCCGTGACCGACAACATCAACGACATCGACCTCACGGCGGTCGGCTACATCCTCATGGCGTGCGGCGTCATCGGCCTCGCCTACACGCTCTACCTGACCAGCCGCGCCCGCACCGGCGTCGGCACGGTCCGCGAGGAGCGCGTCGTCCGCGACCGGGACGTCTACTAGGCGCTCCCGCCCCGCCCGCCCCGCCTCGACGGCCCGGCACCCCGCACCCGCGGGGCGCCGGGCCGTCGCGCGTCCGGGGGGCGCTCGGACGTGGCGGCGTCGCCGTCAGCGCCGTCAGGCGCGGTCAGGCGCCGTTGAGCACCAGGCGCAGCAGGTCGGGCGACCCCTCGCGGACGCGCACCGGGATGCCCCAGTCCTGCCGGCTGACGTGGCAGGCGGGGTGCTCGCCCTCGACGTCGCACGCGGCGGCGGTGGCGCTGACGTGCAGCACCCCCTCGCCCGGGGCGAGCCGCAGGTCCCGGCCGAGGCCCGTGGAGGCGCCCTCGCCGTCGAGCAGCAGCTCCGGCGGGGCGGCCGAGACGACGAGCCGGGTCGCCGGCCCCTCGCGCTCGTCGAGGTGCTGGCCCGGCGGCGGCACGAAGACGACCTCGAGGCGGACGGCGCCCGCCGCCACGTCGGACGCCGGCCGGGCCGTGCGCTGCGCCGGCCCCTCGACGAGCGCGTCGCCGGCGTCGACCCCGGTCAGCCGGTGCGCGGCGCTCTCGAGCACGAGCAGCCGGTCGCCGACGACCACCGCGGCGGTCGGCTCGGCGAGGCCGGTCGCCAGCGTGGAGACCTGCTCGGTGACGGGGTCGTAGCGGCGGAGCGCGCCGTTGTAGGTGTCGCAGACGGCGACCGAGCCGTCCGGCAGCACCGCCACGCCGAGGGGGTGCTGCAGCAGTGCCTCGGCGGCCGGGCCGTCGCGGTGGCCGAAGTCGAACAGCCCGGTGCCCACGGCGGTGCCGACCCGGCCCTGCCCGTCCTGCTGGCTCGCGAGCCAGCGCAGCGACGACGTCTCGGCGTCGACGAACCACAGCCGGTCGGCGCCGCTGGCCAGGCCGCTCGGCTGGGCGAGCAGGGCCAGCGCCGGGTCGCCGTCACGCAGCCCCTCGCCGGTGGTGCCGGCGAGCACGCGGACGCGCTCGCCGTCGTACGCCCAGAGCTGGTGCGTGCCGGCCATCGCGACCACGACCTCGCCGCCGTGCGCGGCGACCGCCCAGGGCGTCGACAGCGGCACCTCGCGGGCGGGGCCCTCGACGGGGTCGCCGGGGCGCGCGACCGCGCCGGTGCCGGCGACCGTGCGGGCGGTGCCGGCGGCGAGGTCGACCTCGCGCAGCACGTGGTTGGCGGTGTCGGCGACGAGCACCGCGCCGTCGGCGAGCACGCACACGCCCTGCGGCTCGGCGAAGCGCGGCGCGGCGCCGTCGACCAGCCCGCGCGCGCCGGTGCCGACGCGGGCCAGCTCGGTGAGCCCGTCGGCCGCCAGCTCGACGACCTGGTGGTGCGCGGTGTCGGCGACGACGAGCGTGCCGCCGGGCAGCACCGCCGCGCCGCCGGGGAAGCGCAGCGCGGTGGGCGCGGTCGGGGGCGCGACCCACGCGGGGCCGCCGCGGCGCAGCGTGCCCTTCGCGTCGTGCTCCGCGACGAGCTCCTCGAGCAGCCGCCCCAGGCCCTCGGCGTGGCCCTCCCCGGAGGCGGTGTGGACGACGTAGCCCTCGGGGTCGACGAGCACGAGGGTCGGCCAGGCGCGCACGGCGTAGAGCGACCAGGTGGCCAGGGCCGGGTCGTCGAGCACCGGGTGGTGCACCTCGTACCGCTCGACGGCGTCGACGAGCGCCGCGTGGTCGGCCTCGTGCGCGAACTTCGGGCTGTGGACGCCGACGACGACCAGCTCGGCGGCGAAGCGCTCCTCGAGCGGGCGCAGCTCGTCCAGCACGTGCAGGCAGTTGACGCAGCAGCTCGTCCAGAAGTCGAGCAGCACGAACCGGCCGCGCAGCCCGCGCAGGGTCAGCGGGCCGTCGGTGCCGATCCAGCCGCCGGCGCCGACGAGCTCGGGAGCGCGGACGCGGGCCTGTCGGGGGGCGGTCGTCGTCACCCGCCCAGGCTAGGAGCCGGGCGGGCGAACCGCGCAGGCCGCTCGTGCGTCTGCGGTGCACCACCTCACCCCAGGAGCCCCCGTGACCCGTACCGCCCGACGCGGAGCCCTGCTCCTCGTCACCGCCCTGGGCGCCGCCGCCCTCGGCACCGCCGCGCCCGCCCCCGCGACCGCGGCGGCCCCCGCCCTGCTGCCGGCCGCGCCGCCCGCCGCGCCCGCCCTCGAGGCCCCGCTCGGGGAGC
>CANKBT010000103.1 GCA_947479995.1 Frankiaceae bacterium
CCCCCGGCGGCCGTGGCCCCCGCGGAGCCGGTCGCCACCGCGCCGGCGGTCACCGCCGCCCCCGCCCCCGCCGCCGTAGGCGCCCCCGCTCCGGCCGCCGCCCCCGCGGCTCCCCCGCTCGGCGCCCCCGCCGGGCAGCCCTCACCGGCCACCCGCGTGCACCAGCCGGTCGGCGGTCTGCGCACCGAGGCCGCGGCGCCGCCCGTCGGGACGAGCCGCGCCTACCTGTCCTCCGACGGCCGGCCCGGCCCGGGCGCGGGGTGACCTCGCCGGTCGGCAGCGCCCTGGCCCGCCGCCGGGGCACGGCGGGCGCCGCGCACGTCGCGCCTGCCGACCCGCCGCGGCCCCTGCTGCCCACCGCGACGCAGCTGCGCCGGGCGGTCGACGCCACCGGCGTGCTCTCGCTGTTCGTCGTCCTGCTGTTCGCCCTGCCCTCGCGCGGCGGCGTGCCCGGGCTCGGCGCGGCCGGCCGGCCGGCCTTCCTGCTGGCCGGCGGCGCGCTGGTCTGGTGGGCCGTCAGCCGGGCGATCGTGCCCTTCGCCACCCGCGGCCGGCAGCCGCTGCGCTTCGTGCTCCTCGGCAGCTTCCTCGCCATCGCCTGCGCGTACGCCGCCGGCGCCGCGCGCGCGCTGCCCGGCAACGAGCAGCGCTCGGCCGACCGCGTCCTGCTGGCCAACGTCGCGCTCGCCGGCGTCGCGCTGCTGGCCATGGACGGCATCCGCGACCGCGACCGCCTGCAGGCCCTGCTGCGCCGGATCGGCTACCTGGGCGTGCTCGTCGCCGCCGTCGGCTCGCTGCAGTTCCTGTTCGAGATCGACCTCAACCCCAAGCTGCTGCTGCCCCCGCTCGTGCTCAACGCCGACCTGCTCGAGGCCGGCACCCGGCCCGGCACCGACCTGCTGCGCGTCACCGGCACGACGGCGCACTACATCGAGTTCGGCGTCGTCCTGACGATGATCATGCCCGTCACGATGCACCTGGCGCTGTTCGCGCACCGCCGCGGCCGGCGGCTCGCCTGGTGGGCGTCGACGCTGTTCATCGCCGGCGCCTCGACGTTCTCGCTGTCGCGCTCGGGCACGATCGGTCTGGTCCTCGTCATGGTCGTGGTCGTGCTGTCCTGGCGGCCGCGCTACCAGTGGCGGGCCGCGGTGGTCGGCGTGCTCGCCCTCGCGGTCTTCCGCGCCCTCGTGCCGGGGCTGCTCGGGACGCTGAAGGGCCTGGTGACCAACTTCGGCCAGGACAGCAGCGTCGACGCCCGCACGCTCGACTACGCCCGGGTCGCCGACTACGTCGCCGAGCGCCCGCTGTTCGGTCGCGGCGCCGGCACCTTCCTGCCCGAGAACTACTTCTTCCTCGACAACCAGTTCCTGCTCACCACGCTCGAGGGCGGCCTGGTCGGGCTGGGCGGCCTGCTGCTGCTGTTCGCCGGCTCGTACGCCGTCGGGCGCAGCGTGCGCTTCGGCCCGGGTGACGAGGAGACCCGCCACCTCGGGCAGGCGCTGTGCGCGTCGGTCGCCATCGGCTTCGTGGTCTGCGCGACCTTCGACGCGATGAGCTTCCTCAGCTTCGCCGGGCTGCTCTACCTGCTCGTCGGCGTCCTCGGCGCGCTCTGGCGCCTGCAGCGCGAGCCCGGCCCGGGCCGCGTCCTGCCGGCGCCGCTGCTGCACGCCCGGTCGCGCCGCTCCCGGGTGCTGCCCGACGCCTGACGGGCGGTGCGCGTCAGGCGGCGTCGGGGTAGCCGGCCCACCACTCGCGGCGGCGCGCCCAGGCGCCCCGCCAGCCCGCGCCCGGCCCGCGGCGGGCCACCCGGCCGCCGGCGGCCCGCAGTGCGACTCCGGCGCCGAGCGCCGCGAGCTCGTACCGCTGCGCCGCGCCGCGCCGGTGCGCCCGCGCCAGCGTGGTCTTGCCGCGCATGAGCAGGACCAGCTTGTCGACCCGCGCCGAGCTGGCCCCGACGACGTGGGTCACCGTGGCGTCGGGCGTGACGCGCGGCCGGGCCCCGAGGGCGCGCGCCCGCAGCGCCAGGTCGGTGTCCTCGCCGTACATGAAGAAGCGGGGGTCGAAGCCGCCCAGCCGGTCCCAGAGCCCCCGCTCGACGAGCAGCAGGCAGCCGGTCACCATGCCGACCTCGCGCTCGTCGTCGCGCTGCCACCGCCCGAGCGACTCGGGGTCGAAGACGCGGGACCCGCGGAACGCGCTGTCGAGCCCGAGCGCGAAGCAGGTGCGCGACCACAGCGTCGGCAGCCCCCAGCACGAGCGCGGGTCGAGTGCGCCGTCGACGCCGACGGTGCGGCCGCCCCACATGCCCGCCTCGGGGGTGCGTGCGGCGAGGTCGAGCAGCGCGTCGACCGCGCCGTCGTGCACGACGGTGTCGGGGTTGAGCAGCAGCAGGTAGCGCCCGCGGGCCTGCTGCGCCGCGGCGTTGCAGCCGCGCCCGAAGCCGACGTTGTCCGGCGAGGCGACGAGGACGACCTCGGGGTAGCGCTCGCGGACCAGGGCGGCGGAGCCGTCGCTGCTGGCGTTGTCGAGCACCACGACCTCGCCGCGGCCGCGCACCTGCGGCAGGAGGCTGTCGAGGCAGGCCGCCAGCAGGTCGCGGACCTCGTAGCTGACGACGACGACGGAGACGTCCAGCGGGGGCGCGGCGCTCACGCGCCGGCCCGCGTCTTGAGCACCCTCGCGGGCACGCCGGCGGCGACGCAGTCGGCGGGCAGGTCGCGCGTGACCACGCTGCCGGCGCCGACGACGGCCCCGGGCCCGAGCGTCACGCCGGCGACGAGGATGACGCCGGCGCCCAGCCAGCACCCGTCGCCGACGACGACGTCGCGCTCGCGCGTGGCCTGCTGGGCGACCGGCGTGCCGGCGACCGTCTCGTAGTCGCTCGCGGTGACGTAGACGCGCGGTCCGAAGGAGCAGTCGGCGCCGATGTCGATGCGCCCGGTGGTGCTGCCCGCCCACAGCGAGCAGTGGTCGCCGATGCGGGTGCGGGCGCCGATGGAGATGCGCTCGCCGTGCCGCAGGCTCACCGTCGGCGACAGCCGCACCGACCGGTCGGCCCGCAGCGCGCGCCGGGGCTCGACGTGGTCGTAGCCGTGGTGGTTGACCAGCCGCAGCAGCGACGCCCACGTGCGCGGGTCCAGCACGTGGCGCAGCAGACGCAGCGCGCGTCCCGCCTTGCCCATCGCCCGTCCTCCCTGTCGGCCGCGCGCATCGTCGCACCCGGGCGCGCCGCGCAGACCCGGTCGGCGTGCGATGCACGTCACGCACGGTGAGCGCCCCGGCTCGGTAGCCTGCGCGCTCGACGTCGACGCGAGGAGGACGGCCCCGTGCCGCCGACGGTCTGGCAGAGCAGCGGGCACGTCGACAACCCGTGGCTGGAGCAGTGGCTGGCCGCCCTGCGGGCCTCCGGGGCCGTCGTCGCCCCGCTGCGGCCGGACGGCCTGCGCGCGGCGCTCGGCGGGCGGGTGCGCCGCGGCGACTGGCTGCAGCTGCAGTGGCCGGAGAACGTGCTGAGCCCGCCCGGTGCCGGCCGGGCGGCCGTCTGGGCGCTCAAGCTGCTGGCCATGACCGCGCTGCTGCGGGCGCGGGGCGCGCGCGTGCTGCTCACGCTGCACAACACCCGCAGCCACGAGCAGCGGCACCCCCGGCTCGAGCGGGCCTTCTGGGACCTGCTCGACCGGCTCGTCACGGACGTCCACCTCATGAGCGAGGCCGCGCGCGCCGAGGTCGACCGGGCCCACCCGCGCCTGCGCCGCACGCCGGTGCACGTCGTGCCGCACGGGCACTACCGCGACGTGCTGCCGCCGCTGCCGGACGCCGCCGCGGCGCGGCGCGCCTGCGGGCTGCCGGCCGCGCCGCGCGTCGTGCTGCTGTTCGGCGCGGTGCGGCCGTACAAGGGCTTCCTGGAGTACCTCGCCGCGCTCGACGGCCTGCCCGCCGGCTGGCACGTCGTCGTGGCGGGCCGGTGCGCGGACCCCGCCCTGCAGCAGGCGCTCGAGGCGCGCGCCGACGAGCGCGTCACCCTGCGGCTGCACCGGCACGAGGACGACGAGCTGGCCGTGCTGCTCGCCGCCTGCGACGTCGTGGCGCTGCCGTACCGGGCGATCCTCAACTCCGGCAGCGCCCTGCTGGCGCTCAGCTGCGGCCGCGCGGTGCAGGCGCCGGACACCCCGACCTTCCGCGAGCTGCAGGACCAGGTCGGCCGCGACTGGGTGCACCTGACCCCCGGCCCCCCGCGCCCGGCGGACCTGGCGGCGCTGCCGCGCCCCGCCGCCGGCGCGCCCGACCTCTCGGCGCACGCGTGGCCGCGCATCGCGGCCCTGCAGGCCGACCTGCTCGCGTCGGCCCCGCGGTGACCCTGCTCGTGCGCTGCGCGCGCCGTGCCACGCCCCGCACCGCGGCCCTGCGCGCGGCCCTCGACGCGACCGGCGACGACAACGCCTTCAACCCGTCCTACCTGCGGCACGAGGGCGAGGACCACGTCGTCTACCGCGCCCACGGGCCCGGGCGGTCGCTGCCGTTCGTCGCCGTGCACCTGCGGCGGGGGGCGGACGGCCGGTGGGTGCGCACGGACCTCACCGCGGTGGCGGCGGAGCACGGCGTGCCGGTCGTCGCCGACCCCAAGCTGGTCGCGCTGCACGGCGCGCTGTGGGTCACCTTCAACACCGGCCACCAGCCCGACGGCAACGCGCTGCTGCTCATGCGCCTCACGCCGTCCCCCGGCGTGCCGCAGCCGTGCCTGCTCGAGGAGCGCCAGCGGGTCGAGAAGAACTGGGGCTTCCACATCACCCCCGACGGGCGCCTCGGCGCGCTCTACGCCGTCGACCCGCTGGTGCGGCTCGAGCTGGCGCACGGGGAGCCCGGCGACGGCCGGCCGCTCGCGTTCCGGCGCGTCGGCGGCCCCGAGGGGCGGATCGCCGCACCCGGCCTGAGCCTCGGCACCCAGCCGTGGGCGGACGGCGGCCGGCTGCTGCTGGTGGGGCACCAGAAGGTCTGGTGGCGCGGGCGCCGCGGCTACCTCGGGCGGCCGGTCACCGTCGACCTCGACGAGGGCCGGGTCCGCGCGCACCGGACGGTGCTGGTGCACTCCGCGGCGTCGGTGCTGCGCGGGCGCAGCGCGCACAACCCGCACGCCTCGTTCGTCACGTACTTCGCGGGGCTCGCCGTCGACGGCGACCGCGCCGTGCTGGGCTACGGCGTGGACGACGCCCGGCCGGGCTTCGCCGAGGTGGAGGTGGGTGCGCTGTGGCGGTGAGGACCTTCTACTGGGAGCAGCGGGTGATCGGCCGCGCCCGCGTGCTCGCCCAGCGGGTGCGCGGCCGGGCCACGCACCTGCTGTTCGCCACCGGCAACGCCGGTGACATCTACAACCGCGACCTCGTGCAGCAGGTCTACGGCGTCCCGGCCCGCAACGTCGTCGACGAGGGCCGGCGGCTGCTGCTCATCGGGTCGGTCGCGCACAACGCCCGCGACGGCGACGTGGTCTGCGGCATCGGCACCAAGGGCGAGCCGGTCCCGAGGGCCTCGGAGGTGCGGCTCGACGTGCGCGCCGTCCGCGGGCCGCTGACGCTGCGCGCCTTCGCCGACGCGGGGCACGACGTCTCCCGCGTCGCCTCGCTGCGCGACCCCGGGCTGCTCATCCGCTTCGCCGTGCCGCGGGACGTCGAGCCGGTCAAGGGCCGGGTCGTGCTCGTGCCGCACTACCGCGAGCGCGACCAGTACCGCCGCCGCGCGCCCGCCGGCGTGCGCGTCCTCAGCATCGACGCCCAGCCGGCCGCGCTCGCGCGCCAGCTGCAGCGCGCCGAGCTGGTCTACGCCTCGTCCCTGCACGGCGTGATCTTCGCCCACGCGCTCGGGCGCCCGTGCGTCGTCGTCGCTCCCCTCACCGAGGAGCCGCTCCTGAAGTACGAGGACTACCTGCTGTCGGTCGGCCTGCCCTTCCGCGGCGGCCTGCCCTCGCTGGAGGAGGCGCTGCGGGCGCCGAGCCCGGTCAGCCCGCTCGACCTCGACTACGCGCTGGAGGACTTCCACCTGCCGACGCTGGCCGAGCTGCAGGCGCTCGGCGTCGCCGACCCGGCGCCGTAGGCCTCAGCCCGCGCGGGGCGCCGCGAGGCCCGGTGCGGGCTCCGCGGGGGGCGGTGCGGCCCTGCGGGAGGCGCGGCGCGCGCGCGGCAGCAGCCGCAGCACCCGGTCGGCGCGGCGGTCGCCGAGCACCGCCCGGGCGGCGACGGCGACGTGCGGCGCGGCGCACAGGTCGAGCAGCAGGACGTAGGCGACGACCGAGCCCGCGCCGAGCACCAGCGCGGCCAGGAGCGGCGGCTCCAGCCGGGCGCTGCTGGCCTGCAGCGCCAGCACCGCGACGACGGGCAGCGCCGTGGCGACGAGCGGCCCGAGCAGGCGCCGGGAGTAGTCGGCCGGGGCGACGCCGACGTGGCGCTGCAGCAGCGCGAGGCGCACCGGCCAGAAGGCGAACTGCCGCGCGGCACGCGCGCCCGAGACCGCGACGGCGCCGAAGGGCGCGGCGACGGCCGTCGCCGCCAGCCCGACGAGCGTCTGCCAGAACGTCAGGCGCAGCGCGACGGCCGGCTTGCCGACGGCCATGAACGTGCTCTTGTCGAAGTAGGTGATGGCCAGCAGCGCGTACGCCGGCGCGAGCACCTGCATGACCGCGACGCTGCGGTCCCACTGGTCGCCGTACAGCAGCGGGATCGCGCTGCCGGCCAGGGCCGCGGCGAAGCCGAACGCCGGGAACGCGACGCAGGCGCTGACGAAGGTGGCGCTCGACAGGGCCCGGCGCAGCCGCGGCAGGTCGTCCTGCAGCCGGGCGAAGGTGGTGAGCGACAGCTGCCCGATGACGCCCGTGATCACCTCGAAGAGCAGCTGCAGCGTGCGGGCGCCGACGAAGTAGTAGCCGAGCACCTCGGGGCCGAGGACGGCACCGACGACGAGCTTGTCCGCCTGCGCGTTGACGAGCAGCAGCAGGTCGATGCCGAGCGAGCTGCGCGCGAAGCGCCACAGCTCGGTGAAGGCCTCGCGCGACCAGGTGCGGCGCGGCCGCCAGGAGGTGCTGCCCCACAGCACGACGACCCCGACGGCGGCGGCGCCCAGCGTCTGGCCGACGAGCGCCCAGACGCCGGCCCCGGCGACCGCGAGGGCGACGCCGAGCACGGCGCCCGCCAGCACGCTGACCAGGCGGCGGACGGCGAGCTGGCGGAAGCGGAACTCGCGCTCGAGCAGCGCGCTCGGGACGGCGCTGAGCGCCGACAGCGGGAGCGAGGCCGACAGGGCCATGAGCACCGGGGCCAGACCCGGGCTGTCGAGCAGCCGCTCGAGCAGCGGCGCCACGGCGCACAGCAGCCCGGCGAGCAGCACCGAGCTGCCGAGCGAGGTCCAGAAGGCCGTGCTGGTGTGCGCGGCGTCCAGCGTGCGGCGCTGCACCACCGCGCGGCTGAAGCCGCTCTCGACGAGCACGGTGAGCGCCGCGACGAAGACGGCGGCGAGGGCCAGCAGGCCGAAGTCCTCGGGCGCGAGCAGGCGGCCCAGCAGCGAGAAGACGACGAGCGACGACAGCCGCGCGCCCCAGCTGCCGAGCGCGACCCAGCCGACGCTGCCGACGGCCTGGGCGCGCAGGCCGTCCGTGCCGTCGCCGGCCGTCGCGGCGGGCTGCTCGTGCGCCACGCGCCCCCCGGCCCCGGCGTGCCGGCCCCGTCGGCCCGGGCGACCTCGGCGATGCGCCACCGGCCGAGGCTAGCGCCGCGGCAGGGGCGCCGCAGGCACTGCGGGCCAGGTCACAGGGGGCTCGGCCCGGCCGCCAGCGCGCCCAGCTCGGCCAGCCCGACGGCTTCGAGCGACGGCACGACGAGGCGCCGGGGCGCGGCGTCGAACGCCACGCCCGCGACCGACGGCACCGCGACGACGGCGCAGCCGGCCGCCTCGGCGCTCGCGACGCCCGAGGGGGCGTCCTCCAGCACGACCACCCGGGCCGGGTCGGCGCCCAGGCGCGCGCAGGCGGTGAGGTACGGCTCGGGGTGCGGCTTGCCGTGCTCGACCTCGTCGCCCGCGACGACGAGGTCGAAGGCCAGGCCGGTGCGCTCCAGCACCGCCTCGACGAGCACGCGGTAGGACGACGACACGAGCGCGAGCGGCACGCCGGCGGCCCGCAGGGCGGCGTGCAGCGCGCGGGCGCCCGGCTGCTCGGGCACGTCGGCGGCGAACAGCTCGACCATGCGGCCGAGCAGCTGCGCCGACGCAGCGGCGACGGCGTCGGGGGTGGGCACGTGGCCGAGCCCGGTGAGGATGAGGGGCACGGCCGTCTGCAGCCGGGTGCCGACGACCTGCGCCTTGAGCTCCTCGGTCCACGTGCCGCCCCACGTGCGGGCCAGCTCGACCTCGGCGACCGTCCACACCGGCTCGGAGTCGACGAGCAGCCCGTCCATGTCGAACAGCACGGCGTCGGGCGCGGGTGTGGCGATCACCGCACCAGCCTGCCAGGGGGCCGCGCGCTCACTAGCCTGGCGCGGTGAGCCCCGCGGCGTCCGTCGTCATCCCCGCGCACGACGAGGCGAGCGTGCTCCCCCGCTGCCTCGACGCGCTGCTCGACGGCCCGCTCGACCTCGAGGTCGTCGTCGTCGCCAACGCCTGCACCGACGCCACGGCCGCGCTGGCGCGGGCCCGCGGCGTGCGGGTGGTGGAGACGCCGGTGCCCGGCAAGGCGCACGCGCTCGACCTCGGCGACGCCGCCTGCACGGCCTTCCCGCGCGCCTACCTCGACGCCGACGTCGTGCTGCCCCAGGCCGCGCTCGCGCAGGCGCTCGAGACCCTGCGGCGGCCCAGCGTGCTGGCCACCGCGCCCCGCCTGGCCTGGGACCCCACCGGCGTGCCGCGCCGGGTGCGCGCCTTCTACCGCGTGTGGACCGCCCTGCCGTACGTCACCGACGGGCTGCTCGGCTCGGGCGTCTACGTGCTGTCGGAGCAGGGCCGCGCGCGCTTCGGCGCCTTCCCCGACGCCATCGGCGACGACGTGCACGTGCGCAGCCTGTTCGCGCCCGCCGAGCGGCCGTCCTCGCCCGGCACGTTCACGATGTTCCCGCCGCGCACGCTCCGCGCGCTCGTGGCGATCAAGACCCGGGCCTGGACGGGCAACGCCCAGCACGACCGCGCGGGCGGTGCGCCCCGCTCGGCCCCGGCGGCGGGCGCGGAGCGCGGCCCGAGCACCGCCCGGGCGCTGCTGCGGCGCCCCGACGTGTGGAGCGGCCTGCCCGTCTACGCCGGCGTGTACGGGCTCGCCCGGCTGCGCGGGCAGCGCCGGGCGGCGCACGGCCGCACCACGACCTGGGAGCGCGACAGCACGTCGCGGTGAGCCGCGGGGCTCAGAGCAGCAGCACGAGCGCCAGCAGCAGGCCGCCCAGCACGAGCAGCGCGGTCGCCACGGCGATCTCGTGCAGCCACAGCTGGCGGGTGTGCGGCCGCGGCTCCAGGCGCGCCGCCGGTGCGGGCACCGCCGTCGCGGGCGGCGCGGGCGGCGGCTGGCGGTAGGCGGCGGCCCGGGCCGCAGCCACTGCCGTCGCCGTGCCCGCCCCCCGGCCGCCCAGCG
>CANKBT010000104.1 GCA_947479995.1 Frankiaceae bacterium
GAGGCGGCGAAGCTCACCCGCGTCACCGAGAACATCATCAAGACCACCGGCGGCGCGGCCAACACCACCGCCCAGAACGTCGCCGACCTCGCCGACGCGCTCGAGCGGAAGACCGGCGCCGACGGCGCCGCCATCCAGTCCGGCGCCAACGTCCTGCTGACCTTCACGCAGATCCGCAACGAGGCCGGCAAGGGCAACGACGTCTTCGACCAGACGGTCGGCATCGCCACCGACATGGCCACGGTCCTCGGCGGCGACGCCTCGACCGCCGCGGTGCAGCTCGGCAAGGCCCTCAACGACCCCATCAAGGGCATCACCGCGCTCAGCAAGAGCGGCGTCTCCTTCACCGAGCAGCAGAAGGAGCAGATCCGCACCTCCGTCGAGGCCGGCGACACGCTGTCCGCGCAGAAGGTCATCCTCGCCGAGCTGAGCAAGGAGTTCGGCGGCGCCGCCGAGGCCGCGGCGTCACCGACCGACCGGCTCCGCGCGCGCATCGGGCAGCTGCAGGAGGCCGTCGGCACCGCGCTGCTGCCGGTCATCGACCGGGCCGCGACCTTCTTCACCAACCGGGTGGTCCCGGCGTTCGAGTCGGCCAGCACCGTGCTCGCGAACATCGGCCCGGTGGTCGGTGGGGTCGCCACGGCGACGGCCAGCGCCACCGGCTTCGTCGGCGACAACGCCGAGGCCTTCGGGACGCTGGCCGTCGTCATCGGGGCCGCCTACGTGCCAGCGCTGGCGGCCGCGACGCAGGCTCAGGCCGGGGTGCTCAGGCAGAAGCTCGCCGGCTACCTCACGACCGTCGGCGACGCCGCCAAGACGGCGGCCGGCAAGGCGAGCCTCGCGGCCGGAGCCATCGGGCTGCTCGCCGTCGGGCTGTTCCTCGAGTTCCAGAAGGCGAAGCAGTCCGTCGACGCCGCCCGCGACGCCGTCGACCAGATCGCCGACCTCGACACGATCAACCTGTTCGACGACAACGCCGTCGCCGCGGCGCGCACCGGGCTGCAGGGGCTGCGCGTCACCGCGGACGACCTGCGCGCCAGCATCCGCGCCGGCGACCTGAGTCCCACGTCCAGCGCGCTGCGGGAGATAGGCGACAAGGCCGACGCCGCCGGGACGCGACTCGGCGAGCTCGACACCCGTCTCGTCGCTCAGCGGCCCCTGGCCGAGGACCTGGCTGGCGCCTTCAGGGTCAGCACGAAGGAGCTCGGTGCGCTGGCCCTGGCGGCCGGTGTCGACCTCGGCACCGCCACCTTCGACCAGGCCGCAGGGGCCATCACGCGCTACCAGCTGTCGAGCGCCACCGCCGCGACGACGACAGGGCAGCTCGCCCTGCAGGCCGAGGTGCTCGGCAGCACGACGGCGTCTGCCGAGCAGAAGACCACCGCCTTCAAGGCGTCGCTCGACCTGCTCTTCGGCGCGCAGCTGTCCGCCGAGCAGGCCGCCTCGCAGTACGAGGCGGCCGTCGACAACCTCACGCTGTCGCTCGTCGAGAACAATGGCCAGCTCGACCTCGGCACCGAAGCCGGCCGAGCCTCGCGCGAGTCGATCCGCGGCCTCGTCACCGGACTCGGCGAGCACGTCACCGCCATGCAGACCAACGGCGCGACGCAGGACCAGCTGCGCGGCGCCCTCAACAAGGGCATCGAGGACTTCCGGGCATCCGCCACCCAGGCGGGCCTCACGGCCGCGCAGGTCGACGCGCTCGCGGTCGAGTACGGCCTGGTGCCCGAGAACGTCGACACGCTCATCCAGCAGCTCGGCGCGGGGAAGACCATCGGCGAGATCGAGGGCGTCGGCGCCGCCGCACGCCGACTCGACGGCACGACCGCCACCGTCACGATCACGGCCCGGCAGTTCTTCAACAGCGTCGACGCCGCCCGCAGCCGCACGCCCTACGACGCTCCGAAGGCGACCGGCGGGCGCATCCAGGCCGGCATGGTCTACAAGGTCGGCGAGCTCGGCACCGAGCTCATCACCCCGACCCGCGACGCCTGGGTGCAGACCGCCCGCGACACCGAGGCCATGCTCGACGGCACCTCCGGCGGGTCGTCCCGCCCGTCGATCACGAACAACCTCTACGCCGCGCGCGAGGTCGACGTCGACGTGCTGGCCAACCGCCTCGAGCGCCAGCTCATGGAGGCGGGAGCCTGATGCTGCTGTCCTTCGCCGCCGAGGTCGCGGCCGCCGGCGGCTCAGTCGAGCTGGCCGTCGGCGACCGCGTCATGGTGCTGCACGGCGCCGACGATCGCGCGACCCTCAAGGTCGACCTCGGCTTCCCGGTCGTCCGCGACGTCGTCGCCGACCTCACCGACCGCTCCGGCACGCGCGACACCACCGCACTGCACGGCGCCCGGGCCATCACGCTCGACCTCGTCTTCTTCGACGAGCGCCGGCACGCGCTGCTCGACGAACTGCGCAGCTACTGCCACCCGGCGCAGCGGCCCGTGCTGACCCTGCAGCACCCGGAGTGGGACAGCCCGCGTCGGGTCGTGCTGCGCGCCGACAGCCAGTCCGCACCGCTGTCGGCCGACGGCGGCTGGGCGCTCGAGGTGTCGGCCTCGTGGGTCGCGCCGTCCGGTCTGCTCGAAGGCGTCGACGAGATGGCCGCCACGATCATGGCGTCGGGCGGCGCGGGCTCGGTCGGCATCCGCTACCCCGTGCGCTACCCGGTCCGCTACACCCCGGGCGGCGGCGGCGGCGTGGTCACGGTCAGCAACCCCGGCTCCGCGCCGGCCTCCCCCGTCGCCCGGCTCTACGGCCCGCACACCGGCCCGCAGATCACCCGCGACGGCGGGGGCACCCTCGCCTTCCCGGGCCTGGCCATCGCCGCCGGCGACTACCTCGAGGTCGACTTCGCCGCTCGCACCGCCCGCGTCAACGGGCTGCCCGACGCCTCGCGGTACGGCGCCCTCGACTTCGCCGGGGCCACCTGGTGGGACCTGCCGCCCGGCGAGTCGGCGGTGCGCTTCACGCCCGACGCGTACTCCGGCGCGGCGCAGGCCGTCCTGACCTACCGCCCCGCCTACCTGTGAGGACGACGCCGTGACCCTCATCCGCCCGCTGTACATGCAGGCCGCCGCCGGCGACGAGGGCTTCGACGTCTCCGCCACCGAGCACCGCGCCTTCGTGCAGGCCGCGCTGTCCGAGGGCGTCGTCGGGCCCGGCGACTACGCCGTCACCCCGCGCGCCGCCGGCGCCAACTTCACCGTCGAGGTCGCCCCCGGCCTGGCCGTCGTCTACGGCGACACCGTCGCCAACCAGGGCGCCTACCTCCTGCGCTCGACCGCCGTCGAGAGCCTGCCCATCCCCGCCGCACCGCCCTCCGGCAGCCGCGTTCACCGCGTCATCGCGCGCGTGCGGGACCGCAGCGCCGACGGCACCGTCCCGGCCGGCACCTACGACCAGGTCCTCGAGGTCCTCGCCGACACCGGCAGCGGCACCCCGCCGCAGCCCGACAGCGCGATCACCCTCGGGCTCGTCACCGTCAGCGCTGGCGCCGCGAGCATCACCGCCGCGGCCATCGCCTCGCGCCGCACTCTCGCCCGGCTGCCGGCCTCCCTGGCGTTCCAGCAGTCCGGCCTGGCGGGCGAGACCAGCGCCAACAACAGCATCGGCCTCGCGCCCGTCACTGCCGTCCCGCCGCTGCCCTACGCCGCCTGGCACCTCGTCACCGTCCGTCACTACATCAGCCAGACCGTCGCCGACGACGAGTTCCGCGCCACCGTCGTCCGCGAGGGCGGCGTCCCGATCGGCGGCGCCATCAGCCGCGGCGCACGCCGCTGGACCGCCGACTTCCACGTCGCCCGGCAGGTCCCGGCCAACACCCCCGGCATCACCTACCAGCCGCTGCTGTACCGCGAGGAGGGCACCGGCACCGCGTCCTTCGTCGCCGACCCGATCTACTCGCAGTACGAGGTGCGGGTCGTGCCGGCGTGACGTGGAAGTGGATCGTCGGCCCGGCCGCCGGCGGCTACACCGACGAGCTGACCGAGGCCCGCGGGCGCAAGGCGACGTTCCGGCTGACCGAGCCGTCGACGACGTCGTGCTCGATCGACGGCCGGCACGAGCAGGCCCGCCTCATCGACGAGCTCAGCACTGACCTGCACGTCCTGCGCGACGGCAAGCAGCTGCTCCGCGCCCGCGTCGGCTCAACCACCGACGACGGCGACGACACCTCGCACGCGGTGGCGGTCAACGCCTTCGACTACCGCGAGCTGCTGCGTCGCCGGCTTCTGTATGCCGACAGCACCCTGATGTACGCCGGCGCCGACCAGGCGGACATCGTCTGGGCGCTCGTCAGCGACACCCAGGCCCGGACGGGCGGCCACCTCGGCATCGCTCGCGGTCGCGGCACCAGCACCGGCCGGCGCCGCGACCGGACCTACGAGCCGGGCAACAGCATCGGCAGCCGCATCGACGAGCTCGCCGCGGTCATCGACGGCTTCGACTGGGACGTGCTGCCCACCACCCCGTCAGCCCTGAGCCTCGACGTCTTCTACCCGCAGCGCGGCACCGACCGCGGCGAGGTGCTCGACTACGGCCGCGCCGTCGCCCGCTTCCAGCGCACCGTCGACCCCCGCGAGTACGCCAACGCCGGCCGCTACTCCGGCGGCGAGGGCACCACCGCCGTGACCCGCGAAGCGCCCGACCTCGCGTCGCGCGCCGAGGGGCGCTGGGACACCCAGCAGGGCGACACCGACCTCACCCAGCAGGCCGCGCTCGCTGAGCGCGCCGACTCCCTCGCCGTCACCGCCCGCACCCTGACGCCCTCGTACACGCTCGCGCTCGCCGACGGATGGTGGCAGGGCCCGGACCACGTGTGGCTCGGCGACACCTGCCGCGTCGTCATCCACTCCGGCCGGCTCGCGGTCGACACCGCGCTCCGCGTCGTCGAGCTCACCGCCGACGTCGACGAGAGCGGCGAGGAGCGCATCAGCGTGACGCTCGGCGCTCCGCCGCTGAGCGCCGTCCGCCGCCAGCGCGAGCAGGCCTCGCGCCTCACCACCCTCGAGAGGCGCTGACCATGCCGCAGGGCAAGAGCATCCCCACCACCGCCATCACCCCCGAGGGCGACGTCCTGCCCGGGCAGATGCTCGCCGTCGCGGGCCCCAACGGCTACGCCGGCCAGGTCACGACAAGCGACAGCGGCGTCTTCCAGCTCCTCGACGTCCCGGCCGGCACCTACCAGGTCGGCATCGGCACCCGCACCGAGACCGTCGAGGTCCTGCCCTACGACGCCTACGGCCTCGACCTCGACACGCTGCTCGACGACGCCGGCCGCTTCGCCACGCCCGGGCCGCTCGCCACCCGCCCCGCCGCCACCGCCTACGGCCGCGGCGTCTACTTCGCGCTCGACGACAACGGCGGCACCCTCTACGTCAGCGACGGCACGACCTGGCGAGCCGCCAGCCCCGGCGCGGCCGCCGCCAGCGGCGCGCTGCTCGCCCGATACGGCACCAGCACCGCCTTCTCCACCGGCTCCACCACCTACGTCGACGTGCCCGGCCTGACCGCGCTGGCCGTCACCGGCTGGGGCGGCGACATCGACATGCACATCGACCTGCCGCTCGGCAGCAGCGCCACCACCAGCCGCACCATCGTGCGCATCGTCGACGACCTCGGCCTCGAGGTCCTTGCCTGGCCCACCGCCTTCGCCCGCAGCGACGGCTCCGTCTGGCTCAAGGTCACCCGCACCCTGCCGCTGCTCGCCGCCGGCGTGACCCGCACCTACCGCGTGCAGATGCTCGCCAACGGCGGCGGCACCGCCCGCCTCGACGCCGCCGGCACCAACCCCGCCGCCGTCACCTTCCGGCGCGCCTGACGTGGCCGTCGTCCGGCAGCTCATCGACGGCTACAGCCAGGCGGCCCCGACC
This sequence comes from Frankiaceae bacterium, assembly GCA_947479995.1. Lineage (GTDB taxonomy): Bacteria > Actinomycetota > Actinomycetes > Mycobacteriales > SCTD01 > CANKBT01. The sequence goes on from CANKBT010000104.1 coordinate 5,874, forward strand.
GACCGGCTGCTCGTGCAGCGCCGCGCCGGCTACCACCCCACCGGCGGGATGCCCGTCGTCCTGTACTGCCACAGCGCCGGCGGCAGCGCCGTCGAGCCCGCCACCTTCATCAGCCCCGCGGCGCCCGCCAACAGCACCGTCGACCGCCTCGTGCGCGCGATCGCCGAGGCCGGCTACCTCGTCGTCGCCGGCGACTTCGGCCTTCGCTCCAATCCGGGCGACGTCCTGTTCCCGGCCCGCCTGTTCGGCAACGACGAGGCCCTCGCTCGGATGGCCGACGCGCTGACCTGGGCCCGCAGTAAGGGCGGCGGGCGCGGCGGCCCCGCGCAGGTCATGGGGTTCAGCATGGGCGGCGGCGCGGCGCAGGCCTTCGCCGTCAACTACCCGGCCGACGTCGCCAGCCTGAGCCTGTTCGCGCCCGTCTGCTCGCTGCAGGACTTCGCCGCCAACAACCGCGCCGGCCAGGCGCCCGCGGTGAACGCCGCCTACGGCGGCACCTACGTCGACGCCACGCACGGACCGCTGCACAGCCCCGTGCGCTTCGCCGCCCAGCCGAGCGTGCCGGCCGACCTGTGGTTCTCGCAGATCGACACCACCTGCCTGCCGCAGTTCTGCCAGCAGGTGGCCACCGCCTACGGCGACCGGGTCACCGTGCACGACATCCCCGGCGAGCACGGCACCAACGCACAGGTCGCAGCCATCAACCCGGCTGACGTCGTCGCGTTCCTCGACGCCCACCGCCCCGCCGCGTGAGCACCTGACCCTGACGGGAGAGCGATGTGCGTGACGGCCTGTCCCCCGTGCTGCTCGGCCAGCTCGTCGTGCTTGTCGCCCTCTGCGGCTTCGTCTACGGCGTCGTCACCAGCGACCCCGCGGTCATGACCGGCTGCGGCGGCCTGATGGTGAGCATGGGCGGTCTTGGCGCCTACCGCTGGCTCGCGCGCACCCCCGACCCAGCCCAGCCGACCCCGCCGGGAGGCAGCACATGACCGTGCTCTTCGACGCCCTGCGCATCGCCGTCGCCTGCGCAGGCCTGCTCGGCGTCGCCGTCGGCGGCGCCCTCTACCTCGCCACCCGACGCGCCCCCGACGGCGAGTGGCAGCGCACCGTCAGCGCCGACGCCAAGGCCGCTCGCGCCATCGCCTGGGCGCTGCTGGGCGGCAGCGGCTGCGGCGCCACCCTCGCCATCGACCAGGCGCTGCGCGTCGGCGACGGCACCGTCACCTGGCGCCTCGCCCCGACCGTCGTCTTCACCGCCGCGCTCGTCTACGGCGTCACCGCCCTGGCCCTGCGCGGCGCCCGGAAGCGGCAGCGCGCGTGAGCACGCCCGATCGGCGCACCGGCGGCGCGATGGTCGCCGCCTTCGCCGTCGCCGCGCTGCTCATCGCCGCCGTCAGCGCCGGCATCGCCGCGCTCGTCAGCACCGAACGGCTCGACAGCCGCGTGCAGGTCGAAGTCGCTCGCGTCGAGCGCGAGCAGGCCGCCGAGGACCTGCGCCTTGAGGCCGAGGCCACCGCCGAGCTCGCCCGCCGCTCGCAGGCCCGCGACGACGGCGAGTGCGCCCTGTTCGACGCGCAGCTGCGACAGCCGGCGCCAGCCGACCTGCGCGCCGCCGTGCTCGCCCTGCGGCAGCGGAACCTCGAGCGCGCCGCCCCGGGCTCGCCGTGCCTGCTGCCCATCCCCGAGCCCGGCGACCCGCCGCGCCCACCGGCGCCGATGCCCGCCGCGACGGGAGGAACGCAGGCGCCACCGGCGACAGGCGCAGCGAGGCCCGCGCCTGCGCCTGTCGCGCCTGCCCCTGCCACGGCGCAGCAACCCGCCGCCAACCCACCACCGGCGGCGCCGAGCCCGACAGCACCGGCCCCGCCACCCGCAGCGCCCGAGCCGGAGCGCGGGCTGCTCGGCGACCTGACGTGCGACCTCGGGCTGCTGTGCCCCTGAGGTACGCGCTCCGCCGCCTGCGCCGGCTGCTCACCACCCTGCTGGCTCACGACGAGAGGACGGACTGATGGTCGCCTGGCGCCCCGCCCCCGCCGCCCGTGCCGTGCTCGAGCAGGCCGACGCCCGCGCGCCCCACCGCAAGGACGGCAGCGACGGACTCAAGGGCGACGACGCCCACGCCGCCCGCCAGAGCCACCACAACCCCGACTCGCGCGGCGTCGTCCTCGCCGTGGACCTCACCCACGACCCGGCGTCGGGCATCAACGCGCACGGCATGGTCCGCGCCGCCGTCGCCCGCCGCGACCCGCGAGTGCTCGAGGCCATCAGCGAAGGCCGCATCTGGACGCGCGCCCGCGCCGCCGAAGGCTGGCGCCCTTACCGCGGCCACCCGCACGACAAGCACGCGCACCTGTCCATCGCCCGCGAGCACGAGAACGACACGAGCCCGTGGTGGCCCGCCGACCAGGAGGACGAGATGAGCCCGCAGGACTGGAACCGGCTGCAGAAGATGCTCGACGACACCGTCGACGCCCGGCTCGCCGCGTCGGTGCCGAAGAAGGACGGCGTGCCGTTCTACGAGTACCCGATCCGGGTGCTGCTCGCCGGCATCCGCGACGACGTCGGCCGCATCGCCCGCAAGCTCGGGGCCGACAAGCCGTGAGCACGCGCCTCACGCTCGCTGGCCTGCACGCCGACGTCGTTGAGCTGCGCAACGACCAGGCCGCGCTCGACGAGCGACTGATCCAGCTCGAGCAGCCGGTGCCTGTCGGGCCGCCCGCCGCCGACGGCGCGCCGCCGTGGGTCCGGCGCTACGCCAAGGCCGTCACCGCCCTCGTCGTGACCGCCGCCGGCGCGCTGGCCCTCGTCGTGGAGGACGGCCTCACGCTCGCCGAGGTGCTGAGCGCGATCGCCGCAGCCGCTGTCAGCAGCGGTCTCGTCGCCGCCGTGCCGAACGCCACGCCGCCCCCGGCCGCATCGTGACCACCCCGACCGGCGCCGACGGCGAGGGACCGCCGCTGCTGCTCGACCTCGAGCTCACCGCCGGCGAGCCCTTTGCCCGCCAGATCGTCGTGCCGCAGGGGCTCGTTGACTGGCCGGCCCCTGCTGTGTGGGCGCAGGCCCGCCGCGGCCGGTTCCGCACGGCACCGCTCCTGCTCGACCTCACGCCCTACCTGACGTTGCAGGCGAACGAGGACCAGGACCTCGTGCTCGAGCTCGCCCTGCCCGCGAGCGCGACCGCGCCGCTCACGCGCTCCGGCGACTGGGACGGCTGGCTCGGCGACGTCGACGACGGCGGCCGCGCCGTGCAGGTCGTCGCCGGCAAGTTCCACGTCACCCGTGCGGTCAGCGTCCGACCGGCGCAGCCCGTCGGCCTGAGCGCCCCCGAGGCACCATGACGACCCCGGCCGTCGTGCCGTCGGCCACGCCGCCGGCCCCGGTCGCTGTGCCGCCTGTCGTCCGCGACGTCCCGGTGCTGGTCGGCCGCCGGGCGCTCGCCGGCGC
>CANKBT010000105.1 GCA_947479995.1 Frankiaceae bacterium
AGGTGGCGCAGGGCGACGAGGTCGGCCGCCCCTCGCGGATGGCGTGCACGGTCGTCGTCGAGGGCGGCCGCGCCGTCGCCACCACCGTCGGCGGGTCGAGCGTGCGCGTCATGAGCGGCCGCGTGCGGGTGCCCGGCGCGTAGCCCGGGCGCGCCTAGCGCGCGGTGAGCCGCTCGGCCGCCGCGCGCGCCCAGGCCTCCGCGGCCTGCGGCACGTCGGGCCCGTCCGGGCCGACCACCGACACCTGCACGTCCAGCCGGTCGTCCGGCGCGCTGACCGTGCAGGTCTCGAACGCGCTGCCGTCCCCCGCGGTGCGCAGGCAGGAGCCGGTCAGCCCGTCAGGCAGGTCGGCGAGGTCGCGGAGCGCGCCCGTGGCGGGGTCCCCGAGCCCGGCCGGCGCGCCGCGGTAGCGCAGGACGACGGTGAAGGCGAACTGCTCGCCCCGGGCCCAAGAGCGGTAGAGCGTCTCCTCGACGCCTGCTGCGCGTGCCGCCGCGTTCGCCTCCTCGGCCTGCTCGCCGAGGCCGAACACCTCGCCGCGGTTGCCCTCGTCGACCTCGACCGCGGGGCCGTCCGCCTGCCAGCCCGGGCCCGGCGGCGCGACGACGAGCGGCGCCAGCGGGCGACCCCCGCCGGCGGCGGTGCCCGCGCCGTCCGCGCAGGCGCCCGCGCCCAGGGCGACGACGAGCAGGACCGGTGCGAGCCGCATGCCGCACCCTCCCAGGAGCACGGGCCCGGCGCGGGCGGCTGGCAGCATGTCGGGGTGACGACGACCGCGCGCCCGGCGACCGCGGCCCGGGCGGACGTCGCGCTCATCGCGGTGGCGCTGACGACGGTGTCGACCTCCGGGCCGCTCATGGCGGCGATCGCCGCGCCCGCGCTCGCGGTGGCGTTCTGGCGCAACGCGATGGCGAGCGCGGTGCTCGTGCCGACGGCGCTGCTGCGGCGGCGCGAGGAGCTGCGCGGCCTCACCGCGCGCGAGCGCCGCACGGCCGTGGTGGCGGGCGCCTTCCTCGCCCTGCACTTCGGCACGTGGGTGCCGTCGCTGTCGTACACCTCGGTCGCGAGCGCCACGGCGCTGGTGGCGACGCAGCCGATCTGGGCGGCGCTCATCGCGCGCTCGCGCGGCCAGCACGTCGGCGGGCAGGTCTGGACGGGCATCGCGGTCGCGATGGCCGGGGCGCTGCTGCTCACCGGCAGCGACCTGTCGGTGAGCGGCGAGGCGCTGCTCGGCGACGTGCTCGCGGTCGCCGGCGGGGCCTTCGCCGCGCTCTACATGGCGGCGGGCGGCGAGGTGCGCCAGAGCGTGAGCACGACGACGTACACGACGCTCTGCTACGCCACGACCGCCCTGCTGCTGCTCGTCGTGTGCCTCGTCGGCGGCGTCGACCTCAGCGGCTACGACGGCGACGACTGGCTGCGGCTGCTGGCGCTCACCGCCGGGGCGCAGCTGCTCGGGCACTCGCTGTTCAACGTCGTGCTGCGCACGGTCAGCCCGACGGTGCTCAGCCTGACGCTGCTGCTGGAGATCCCCGGCGCCGGGCTCATCGCCTGGGTCGCGCTCGACCAGACGCCGTCGCTGCTGGCGCTGCCCGCCGCGGTGCTGCTGCTCGCGGGGCTCGCCCTCGTCATCCGGGCGTCGAGCCGCGCGACGCCGCCCAGCGTGCCGGTGGAGTAGCCCGCCGGCTCAGCCCGCGCTGGCGGCCTGCGAGCGCAGGTAGGCCTCGTGCCGCACCTGGCGCAGCAGCTCGACGGGCGCGAGGTCGTCGGCGCCCACCGTCGGCAGGAAGCGGATCCGCTCGGTCTCGACCACCGGCCCGAGGTCGAGGCGGCCCCAGACGGCCCAGGCGCCGAGCGGCTCGGCGACCAGCAGCTCCCAGCCGCCCTCGACCGGCCGCGCGCCGAGCACGACGCGCTGCCCCGAGCCGGTGCGGTGCGGGAGGATCGCGGAGTACGTGCGCGACAGCCAGTCCGGCCAGAACGCGAAGCGCAGCGCCGACGTGTTCATGAGCAGGTCGAGCGGGGCTCCGCCGACGCCGAGGCCGGGCAGCCGCAGGGCCAGCCCGAGCACGTCCGGCAGCGGCGCGGGCAGGCCCAGGCCGCGCGAGACGCGCACCAGCCCCTCGTGCTCGGCCGGCTCGTCGAGCAGCCGGGCGCCCCACGTGCGGGCGCCGCCCAGCACCTGCACCCGGCAGGAGTGCACCTCGCCGGTCGGGTGCAGCACGCGCACGCGCCGGGCCGCCGAGCCGAGTCCGAGCACGAGGGCCAGGGCCGAGCCGGGCAGGCTCGACGAGCGGGGCGGGGCGAGGGCGCCGGCGGCGCGGGGCAGGACCACGCGCGGCCCGTACCCCGCGGGTGACCGGAGCCACCCGTCCTCCGGTCGTGCGCGCCGTCACGCAGTGGGAGACTGGCGGGAAACACAGCGCCGACGCCCGCCCGGGGTGCGGCTGAGCACGGGGAGCGCACCCATGGCACGTCTGGCCGCCACCGAGGGCCTGACCGAGGTCCAGCAGGAGATCCTGTCGACGGTCAAGGGCTTCGTGGACAAGGAGATCATCCCCTACGCCACCGACCTCGAGCACAAGGACGAGTTCCCCGAGGCGATCGTCGAGGGCATGAAGGAGATGGGCCTGTTCGGGCTCATGATCCCGGAGGAGCACGGCGGCCTCGGCGAGTCGCTGCTCACGTACGCCCTGGTCGTGGAGCAGATCGCCCGCGGCTGGATGAGCGTCTCGGGCGTCATCAACACCCACTTCATCGTGGCCTACATGCTCATGCACCACGGCACCGAGGAGCAGAAGGCCCACTACCTGCCCCGCATGGCGGCCGGCGAGATCCGCGGCGGCTTCTCGATGAGCGAGCCGGGCTGCGGCTCCGACGTCGCCGCCATCAAGAGCAAGGGCGTCCGCGACGGCGACGAGTACGTCCTCGACGGCCAGAAGATGTGGCTGACGAACGGCGCGCGCGCCGGCCTGATCGCGACGCTCGTCAAGACCGACGAGGGCGGCGACAGCGTCTACCGCAACATGAGCACCTTCCTCGTGGAGAAGGAGCCCGGCTTCGGCGAGACGGCCCAGGGGATCACCATCCCCGGCAAGATCGAGAAGATGGGCTACAAGGGCGTCGAGACCACCGAGATGGTCATGGAGGGCGCCCGCGTCCCCGCCAGCTCGATCCTCGGCGGCGAGGCCGGCCGCGGCAAGGGCTTCTACCAGATGATGGACGGCGTCGAGGTCGGCCGCGTCAACGTCGCCGCCCGCGCCTGCGGCATCTCGATCCGCGCCTTCGAGCTCGCCATCCAGTACGCCCAGCAGCGCGCGACCTTCGGCAAGCCGATCGCGCAGCACCAGGCGATCCAGTTCAAGCTCGCCGAGATGGCCACCAAGGTCGAGGCCTCGCACGCGCTCATGGTCAACGCCGCCCGCCTCAAGGACGCCGGCAAGCGCAACGACGTCGAGGCCGGCATGGCCAAGCTGCTCGGCAGCGAGTACTGCGCCGAGGTCGTGCAGGAGTCCTTCCGCATCCACGGCGGCTACGGCTACAGCAAGGAGTACGAGATCGAGCGCCTCATGCGCGAGGCGCCGTTCCTGCTCATCGGCGAGGGCACCAGCGAGATCCAGAAGACGATCATCTCGCGCGGTCTCATGAAGGACTACAAGCTCCAGGGCTAGCCCGCCCGCACGGCACCGGAGGCCGGCACCCCGCGAGGGTGCCGGCCTCCGGCGCGTCCGGGGCCCGCTGCTAGGTTCTGCGGCATGGCCGTCCCACACCTGCCGGTGCTCGTGCGCCGGCGCTGGGTCGACCTCGTGCGCGCCACCGCCGCCGCCTGTCCGGCCTGACGCACCACCCCCGCGCCCCGGCCCGTCGGCCGCCTGCGCCGGCTCCCGCTCACCCGCCCTGCGCGGCCGTGCGCCCGCGCGCCGCGCGCCCCCGAGAGGCCACCCCATGACCGAGCCCGTCACCGACGTCAGCCCCGACGGCGAGAACGCCCCCGTCCCCGAGCAGACCGCCGGCGCCACCCCGCCCGCCTGGGCCGGCTGGTCCTTCGAGACCCGCCAGGTGCACGCCGGCGCCGCCCCGGACCCGACCACCGGTGCGCGCGCGACGCCGATCTACCAGACGACCTCGTACGCGTTCCGCGACACCCAGCACGCGCAGGACCTGTTCGCGCTCGCCGAGCCCGGCAACATCTACACGCGGATCATGAACCCGACGCAGGACGTGCTCGAGCAGCGCGTCGCCGCGCTCGAGGGCGGCGCCGCCGCCGTCGCGCTGGCGTCCGGCCAGGCCGCGACCACCTTCTCGATCCTCACGCTGGCGCAGGCCGGCGACCACGTCGTGTCGAGCGCGAGCCTCTACGGCGGCACGTACAACCTGTTCCACTACACGCTGCCCAAGCTCGGCGTCGAGGTGTCCTTCGTCGACGACCCGGACGACGCCGACGCCTGGCGCGCGGCCGTGCGGCCCGAGACGAAGGCCTTCTACGCCGAGACCGTCGGCAACCCGCGCAGCAACGTGCTCGACGTGCGCAAGGTCGCCGACGTCGCGCACGAGAGCGGCGTGCCGCTCATCGTCGACAACACGCTGCCGACGCCCTTCCTGCTGCGGCCGATCGAGCACGGGGCCGACGTCGTGGTGCACTCGCTCACCAAGTTCCTCGGCGGCCACGGCACCACCATCGGCGGCATCGTCGTCGACGCCGGCAGCTTCGACTTCGGCGCCGAGCCCGAGCGCTTCCCCGGCTTCAACGAGCCCGACCCGAGCTACGGCGGCCTGCAGTACTGGTCCGCGCTCGGCCCGGGCGCCTACGCCGCCAAGCTGCGCATCCAGTTCCTGCGCGACGTCGGCGCGGCGATCAGCCCGTTCAACGCCTTCCTCGTCATCCAGGGCATCGAGACGCTGTCGCTGCGCTTGGAGCGGCACAGCAGCAACGCCCAGGCCATCGCCGAGTGGCTCGAGGCGCGCGACGAGGTCGAGGTCGTGCACTACGCCGGCCTGCCGAGCAGCCGCTGGCACGAGGCGGCCCGGACCTACCTGCCCCGCGGCGTCGGCGCCATCGTCGCCTTCGAGCTGCGCGACGGCGTCGAGGCCGGCCGCCGGTTCATCGACGCCCTCGAGCTGCACAGCCACCTGGCCAACGTCGGCGACGTCCGCAGCCTGGCGATCCACCCGGCGAGCACGACGCACTCGCAGCTGACGCCGGAGGAGCAGCGCACCAGCGGCGTCACGCCCGGCCTGGTGAGCCTGTCGGTCGGGCTGGAGGCCCTGCCGGACCTGCTCGCCGACCTCGAGGCCGGCTTCCGGGCGGCCAAGGGCGCCTGAGCCCTGCCGGGGCGGTTGCGCCACTCGGCGCAGCCGCCCTGGCCCGCTCCGGCGCGGCAGGGGGCCCCGACGGGCCATGGCGCACCCCGCGGAGGCGGGGCAGCGTGGCACCATGCCCGACGTGGAGCACGCGCGCCTGCGGTCGCTGGCGCTCCACGGCCTGGGGCGCGACGAGAGCGACTTCGACGCGGTCGACCTCGAGATGGCCACGCGGCTGCTCGCCCACGTCACCGGGTCGTCCGCCGCGGCGGTGCACCTGGTGGACGCCGACGTGCAGCGGCGCATCGCGGCCACCGGCGCGCCGCTCGAGGAGCGCCCGCGCAGCGCCTCGCTCTGCGCCGTGACGATGTGGCAGGCCGGGCCGCGCGCCGTCTTCGAGACGCCGGTCGCCGCCGACGACCCGCGGCTGTCGGCCGTCCCCACCGACGGCGTCGGCTTCTACGCCGCCGCCCCGCTGCTCGGGCGCGAGGGCCTGCCGCTCGGCACCGTCTGCGTGTGGGACGGCCCGGAGCGCGGCCCGCGCGCGCTCACCCCGCAGCAGTGCGAGGCCGTCGCCGACCTCGCCGAGTTCGTCGCGCGCCTGCTCAGCGCCCGCCGGCAGAACCGGCTGCTCTCGCACGACAGCCTGCACGACCCGCTGACCCTGCTGCCCAACCGGCGGCTGCTGCTCGACCGGCTCGACCACGCCCTCGCGCGCACGCAGCGCACCGAGGTCGCGACGCTGGTGGCGATGGTCGACCTCGACGGCTTCAAGGCGGTCAACGACACCCACGGGCACGCGGCCGGCGACGGCGCGCTGGTCGCCGTGGCCGAGCGCCTGCGCTCGGTGGTGCGGCCGGAGGACACCGTCGCGCGCTGGGGCGGCGACGAGTTCGTCGTCGTCGCCGAGTGCCTGCCCGGCACCGCGTACGAGGCGGTCACCGACCGGCTGCTGCACGCCCTCGACGTGCCGCTCGAGACCGCCGCCGGCCTGCCGCTGTCGCTCTCGCTGACGGTCGGCGTGGCGCTCGGGCAGTGGTGCGACACGGCCGACGTGCTGCTCGAGCGCGCCGACGCCGCGATGTACGCGCAGCGGCGCGCGCGCCGCGCGGTGCGGGTGCCGCACCAGCCCCGCGCCGACTAGCGGCGCAGCCAGCCGCGCAGACCAGCGCGTCGTGGTCGGTGCGCGCCATCGGCACCACGGCGCTGCGCGGCTGCGTGAACTGCGGGCTGCCGTAGGCGTGCTGGATGCCGGGGGCCTGCGTGGCCTCGTCGTCGCGCTCGACCGACCAGCCGGCCGGTGCGCAGGGCGCCTGCCGGTTGACGTCGCCGGCGAAGGCCGTCGGACCGCCCGCCGCGAGCACCTGCGCGAGCTCCAGGCACTGGCCCAGGTTGGCCGCCGCCGCCTCCGGCGTGCCGGCGGTGCTGAGGTGGGCGGTGCACACCCGGACGCCGCCGTCGGTCGTCACGCAGGTCAGGCGGCGCTCCTCGACCCCGGCCTGAGCGCGGAACGGCGCGTCCTGCACGGCGCGCACCGCGCCCCGCACGAGCACCGCGTTGCCGAAGACGCCGCGGCCCGTCGGGCGGGTGCACTCCAGCGGCGCACCGCGGTACAGGACGGTGGCGAACACGGCGCGGTAGCCGGTGCGGCGCGCGAGGCCCGCGACGTCGAGCGAGCAGCCCTCGTTGACCGTCACGGCGTAGGGCCGCTCGGCCCGCAGGACGGCCTCGGCCTCGTCGAGGACGGCGGGGTAGGCCGTGCGCGGGAAGCACCCGGCGAGCCCCGACAGGCACAGGTTGAGCTGCACGAGGCCGTACTCGCGGGGCGGCGGCGCGGCGGCCGCAGCCGACGGGGCCAGGCCGGCGCAGGCGGCGAGGAGCAGGGCGGTCGCGGTCAGGGTGCGCAGCAGGGGCATGCGCGGCAGTGCAGCAGCCGCGGGGGACGCCCCGGGCACGGCAGGGTGAACGGGACGCGTCCGGTCAGACCGGGCGCCACCACCCGCGCGCGACGAGCGCGTCGTGGTCGGTGCGCGCCATCGGCACGACCTGCGCGCCCGTCAGCGCCGAGCCCGGACCGCCGTACGCGTGCTGCACGCCCGCCGCCTGCGCGGCGCCGTCGTCGCGCTGCACCGACCAGCCGGCCGGCGCGCACGGCAGCGCGCGGTTGAGGTCGCCGCCGAACGCGGTCGGACCGCCGCGGGCCAGCACCGCGGCCAGCTCGCGGCACTGCGCGCCGTTGGCCGCCAGCGACGCGAGGTCGCGCACCGGCACGAGGTGCGCCGTGCAGACGCGGTGCCCGTCGGTGCCGGTGGCGCACAGGCTGCGGCGCTGCTCCGCGCCGGCCTGCGCGGCGAACGGCGCGTCCTCGACGGCGCGCGCCTCGCCGCGCACCAGCACCGCGCCGCCGAAGACGCCGCGCCCGCCCGGGCTCGTGCACTCCAGCGGGGCGCCGCCGACCCGCACCACCGAGAACGCCGCGGCGTAGCCGGTGGCGCGCGCGAGCGCCTCCACGTCGCCGGAGCACCCCTCGGCGACGGTCACGGCCGCCGGCTGCTCGGCGCGCAGCAGCGCCTCGGCCTCCTGCAGCACCGCCGGGTAGGCCGTGCGCGGCGCGCAGTCGGCGACGCCCGACAGGCACAGGTTGAGCTGCACGAGCTCGTACGGCCGGGGGAGCGGGGCCGCCGGGGGCGCCACGAGGGCGGTCGCGAGCGCCGCCAGCGCGAGCAGGGGGGCGACCACGGCGCAGTCTCCCATCGCGAGGCGCCGGACGCGTTACGGTGCGCGCATGCTGAGCCTGGTGAAGGGGACGCCGACCCCTCTGGACAACAACGGCACGCCGGTCAGGACCTTCATCGCCGCCGTCGGGTGGGACGTGACGGCCAAGGGCAAGAAGGGCCTCGGCGGTGCGCTGGCGCGCCGCAAGGGCGTCGACCTCGACCTCGCGGTCGTCGCCCTCGACGGCGCCAAGCAGCCGCTCGCCTGCTGCGGCTTCGACACCCCCGACGTCATGGGCATGCACCACACCGGCGACAACAAGTCGGGCAAGGGCGCGGGCGACGACGAGACCGCGCACGTCGACCTCACCAAGCTGCCCGGGCAGGTGCAGCAGCTGCTCGTCGCGGCGACCAGCTTCAAGGGCGAGAACTTCGACAAGGTCGGCGCGCTCTACTACCGGATCATCGACACCTCGTCGGGCAGCGAGGTCGACATCACCGGCGAGGTCTACGTGCCGATCGTCGCGCAGTACAACGCCGTCATCCTGGCCAAGGTCGTGCGCCAGGGCGACGGGTGGCGCATCGAGACCCGGGGCGACCTCGGCCGCGCGACGTACTGGCGCGACCTGGCGAACCTGCGCCGCTAGCGCTCAGCGGGACGGCAGCCGGCCGTCCACCCACCCGTACCGGTAGCCGTACGCCTCGGCGGCCGTCGCCGGCGGCCCGGCGAAGACCTCGCGCTCGGCGCGCAGCACCACCTCGCCGTGCACGACGTACGCGGTGACGAGCGCGACCGTCCCGCTGTACGGCGGCAGGTCGAGCGGCACCTCGAGCCGGCTGCCGTCGGCGGTGCGCACGGTGACCAGCGCGTCCCAGTCGAGCACCGAGGTCGACGGGCTGAAGCCGTAGACGAGGGCGCGCCGCAGCCGGCCGACGCGGCGCAGCAGCACGACCAGGTCGTCGTCGCCGGTGAGGCGCACGAGGGGGAACGGGCGCTCCGGGGTGTGCAGCGCGCCGCCGAGCCGCTGCACGACGTGCACCGCGCCGTCGTCGGTCTCGCACACCAGCCCGAGCGCCAGGTCGCCCGCGCCGGCGCCGCGCTCCAGGCCGACCACGAGGGCTCCGGTGCCGGACTGCAGCCGCGTGAGCGTCGCGGTGGGCCGCTCCGGCGTGAGCACGACGGTGCGGCCGGGCGCGACGCGCGGGTAGGGCAGCGTGCGCGGGCGGCTGCGGCGCGGGGCGCGCGCCGCCGGTGCCGCCGCCGGCGCGGGCGCCGGGGACGCCGGTGGCGCAGG
>CANKBT010000106.1 GCA_947479995.1 Frankiaceae bacterium
CGTCTTGAAGCCGGTGCCCTCCTCGCCGATCATCCGGCTGGCCGGGATGCGGCAGTCCTCGAAGTAGATCTCGCAGGTCGGCGAGCCCTTGATGCCGAGCTTGCGCTCCTTGGTGCCGACCGAGAAGCCCGGGTCGTCGGCGTGCACGACGAACGCCGAGATGCCGTTGGCCCCCTTGTCGGGGTCGGTGACGGCCATGACGGTGTAGTGCGTGTTGACGCCCGCGCCGGTGATCCAGCACTTGGTGCCGTTGAGCACGTAGGAGTCGCCGTCGCGCACCGCGCGCGTGCGCATGGAGGCGGCGTCGGAGCCGGCCTCGCGCTCGGACAGCGCGTAGGAGAACGTCGCCTCGCCGGCGGCGACCGCCGGGAGGTACTCCTTCTTCAGCTCCTCCGAGCCGGACAGGATCAGCCCGGTCGTGCCCAGCTTGTTGCCCATCGGGATGAGGCTGGACGACGCGCAGACCCGCGCGACCTCCTCGATGACGATGCAGTGCGCGATCTTGTCCGCGCCGGCGCCGCCGTACTCCTCGGGCACGTGGATGGCCATGAGGTCGGCCTTCTTGATGGCCTCGTGGACGTCCCACGGGTACTCCGCGGCCTCGTCGATCTCGGTCGCGCGCGGCGCGATCTTGTCCTCGGCGAGCTGGCGCACGCTCTCGCGCAGCGCGTCGTGCTCCTCGGTGAGGCCGTACAGGGAGAAGGAGGCGTCCATGCGCCCATCGTACGAGCGCAGGGACGCCTCCCGCCCGGTCAGGCGGTCACACCACCTCGCGCAGCCCGCCGGTCTCCACGTCGTAGACGAAGCCGCGGACGCTGTCCTTGTGCGGGATCGACGGGTCGGCCTTGATGCGGGCGATGTTCTGGCGCACCGAGGCGTCGAGGTCGGTGAAGGCCTCCGCCGCCCACGTCGGCTTGATGCCGGTGTCGGCCTCGATCGAGGCCTTGAACGCGTCGTCGGTGAAGGTCAGCATCCCGCAGCCGGTGTGCTGCACCAGGACGACCTCGGTGGTGCCGAGCAGGCGCTGGCTGATCGCCAGCGAGCGCAGCTCGTCCTGCGTGACGACGCCGCCGGCGTTGCGGATGACGTGCGCGTCGCCCTCGGACAGCCCGAGCAGGCCGTACGGGTTGAGGCGGGCGTCCATGCAGGCGACGACGGCGACGCCCTTGGCGGGCGGCAGGGGCAGGTCGCCCTTGTCGAAGGAGGCCTGGTAGGCCTTGGCGTTCTCGAGCAGCTGGTCGGTCGTGGACATGCGGGTCTCCTGGGAGCGGGTCGGGGCGGGGACCGTGCCGGACCGCGTCGGCAGGAGGCGCACCTCCCCGGGCCGTCAGCGCAGACGGCGGGCCGCGCGGTCCTGGCGACAGAGCTCGTCGACGACCAGGGCGCGGCGGGTGTCCCAGAAGGTGCGGACCCCGGGCTGCATGGGACGACTGTCCCACAGCGGACGGTCAGCCGCGCAGGCGCTCCTGCAGCGCGGCGTCCTTGCCCCGCGCGGTGTCGGCGAGCCCCTGCTGGAAGGCGGCCATGCGCTCCCGCAGCGCCGGGTCGGCGGCGGCGAGCACGCGCACGGCGAGCAGGCCGGCGTTGCGCGCGCCCCCGACCGACACGGTGGCGACCGGCACGCCCGCGGGCATCTGCACGATCGACAGCAGCGAGTCCAGGCCGTCCAGGTGCTGCAGCGGGACGGGCACGCCGACGACCGGCAGCGGGGTGGCGGACGCGACCATGCCCGGCAGGTGCGCCGCGCCCCCGGCGCCCGCGACGACGACGCGCAGCCCGCGGCCGGCCGCCTCGGCGGCCCAGGCGAGCATGTCGTGGGGGGTGCGGTGCGCGGACAGGACGCGCACCTCGTAGGGCACGTCGAACTCCGCGAGGGCCTCGGCGGCGCCGCGCATCACGGGCCAGTCGGAGTCCGAGCCCATGATCACCGCTGCGCGTGGTGCGTCCATCGGCCGTCCCTGAGGTGGGCCGCGCCCTCGACGGCGCGGCGGCGGGTCTCGGCGAGGTCGTCGCCGAGGGCGGTGACGTGGCCGACCTTGCGGCCGGGGCGCACGTCCTTGCCGTACAGGTGCACCTTCAGGCCGGGGTCGCGGCCGAACAGCATGTGCAGCCGGCGGTCGAGGTCCGGGTCGCCCTCGCCGCCGAGCACGTTGGCCATGACGACCCACGGGGCGCGCTGCGCGGTGCTGCCCATCGGGTAGTCGAGCACCGCCCGCAGGTGCTGCTCGAACTGCGACGTGAGCGCGCCGTCGAGGGTCCAGTGACCGCTGTTGTGCGGGCGCATGGCCAGCTCGTTGACGAGCAGGCCGTCCGCGGTCTGGAAGAGCTCGACCGCGAGCACGCCGACGACGTCGAGCTCGTCGGCCAGGCGCAGCGCGAGCTCCTGCGCCTGCACGGCGAGGTCCTCGTCGAGGCCGGGCGCCGGTGAGACCACCTCGACGCAGATGCCGTCCTGCTGCACGGTCTCGACGACCGGCCAGGCGGCGCCCTGCCCGCCCGGGGAGCGGGCGACGAGCGCGGCCAGCTCGCGCTGCAGCGGCACGTGCTCCTCGGCGAGCAGCCGCACACCGCTGGCGAGCACGGCCTCGGCCTCGGCGGCGTCGCGCACCACCCAGACGCCCTTGCCGTCGTAGCCGCCGGTCGCGGCCTTGAGCACCAGCGGCCAGCCGACGTGGCCGGCGAAGCCCTGCACGTCGCGCAGGGTCGCGACCGGCGTGAAGGCCGGCACGGGCACGCCCAGGCCGGCCAGGCGCTCGCGCATGACGAGCTTGTCCTGCGCGTGGCGCAGCGCCGCGCTGCCCGGCAGCACCGTGTGGCCGGCCTGCTCGAGCGCCTGCACCAGGTCGTTGGGCACGTGCTCGTGGTCGAAGGTGACCACCTCGCAGCGCTCGGCGAAGGCCGTGAGGTCGGCGAGCGACGTGTGCTCGCCGAGGTCGACCCCGCGCGCGACGAGCGCCGCGCTGTCGTGCGACGCGTCGGCCAGCACCCGCAGCGACAGGCCGAGGGCGATCGCCGCCTGGTGCGTCATGCGCGACAGCTGGCCGCCGCCGACCATGCCCACCACCGGCAGGCCCATGGCGGCGCGGACGGTCACGCCGGCGGCCGGGTCAGGTCGGAGCTGCCGACGAGGCGGGCGACCAGGCGCGCCACCGTCTCCTCGTCGACGCCGATCGCGGTGGCCAGGCCGTGCGGCCCGCCGTACTGCTGGTCGACGTGGTCGAGGAAGCGCTCCATCGAGCCGGCGCGCGGGGTGATGAGGTCCGTCGTGACGTCGGACAGCTCGTCGCCGTAGGTCGCGCTGCCCTGCAGCGCCGCGAGCACGTCGTCGATGCGCTCGGCGCTCGCGACGTAGTCGGCGACGACGACGTCGCGCGGCACGCCGGCGAGCGACAGCGCCAGCGCGACGACCGTGCCCGTGCGGTCCTTGCCGGCCGCGCAGTGGACGAGCACGGTGCCGCTCGCCGGGTCGGCCAGCGTGCGCAGGGCGTCGGCCAGGTTGTGCGGGAGGTCCTCGACGTAGCCGACGTAGACGCCGGTCATGTCGCCCGGCTCGGCCCAGCGCTCGCGGCGCACCGGCACCGCGCGCTCGACGTCGTCCTCGTCGCCGTCGCCCTCCTCGTGCGGCACGAGGTTGGCCGTCACGTGCTGGACGCGGCCCTCGAGCAGCGTGGGGCCCTCGAGCCGGCGCTCGGCGTCGGTGCGCAGGTCGAGCACCGTGCGCACGCCCAGCTCGTCGACGAGCGCGTCGGCGCCGGCCGGCGTGAGGCGCTGCAGGTTGGCGCTGCGCAGCAGCACGCGCGGCCGGGTCGTGCGCCCGTCGACCGTCGGCAGGCCGCCGACGTCGCGCGCGTTGGCGACCCCCTCGATCTCGAGCCAGGCGGGTCGCGGGGAGTCGGGCGTCACGGGCCCGAGCCTGCCACCCCCGTACGATCTGCAGGTGCCGACCCTGCCTGCGCGCCTGCGCGCCGCGCTGCCGGAGCTGAGCCGGTTCGGCACGGTGGGGCTGCTGAGCCTGGTCGTCGACTCGCTCGTGTTCAACCTGGTGCTGCACGTGCTGCCCGACAAGCCGCTGACGGCCAAGGGCGTCGCGGCCGTCGTCGCGACCACGAACGCCTTCGTGCTCAACCGGCACTGGTCGTTCAAGGACCGTACGCGCACGCGGCTGCACCGCGAGTACGCCCAGTTCTTCCTCATCAACGCGATCGGGCTCGGCATCTCGCTCGCCTGCCTGTTCACGTCGCACTACGTGCTCGGGCTCGAGAGCCGCCTCGCCGACAACGTCGCGTCGTACGGCTTCGGGCTCGCGCTCGGCACGGCCTTCCGCTTCTGGGCCTACCGGCGGTGGGTGTGGGTGCGGGCCGAGGAGCCCGACCCCGAGCCGGCCCTCGCGCGCTAGCGCGTCAGGGCGGTGACCGCCTCGACGACCTGCGGGTCGTCGGGCGCGACGAGCGGGCGGAACCGCGCGACGACCTCGCCGGTCGGCGCGACCAGCCACTTCTCGAAGTTCCACTGCACGTCGCCGGCGGCGCCCTCGGCGTCCGGCACGGCCGTCAGCTCGGCGAACAGCGCGTCGCGGCCCTCGCCGTTGACCTCGGCCTTGCTGAGCATCGGGAAGGTCACGCCGTACGTCGCGGAGCAGAAGGTCGCGATCTCCTCGGCCGAGCCGGGCTCCTGCCCGCCGAACTGGTTGCACGGCACGCCGACGACCGTGAGGCCCTCGGTCTGCTCGTGCAGCTGCTCGAGCTGGGCGTACTGCGGGGTGAGCCCGCACTTGCTCGCGACGTTGACGACCAGCAGCGCGTCGCCGCCCGCCAGCTCGCCGAGCGTCGTGGGCTGTCCGTCGAGGGTCTGCAGCGGCAGGTCCAGCAGCGTCATGGGCGCACGCTAGCCCGGCGCACGACGTGCGGCCGCAGCGAGGAGTAGCCGCGCACCTGGCGCGAGGGCAGCCGGCGCAGCGCGAAGCGGTCGTCCTGCTCCAGCGCGGCGCTCAGCTCGAGGTCGCCGAGCACCGTGCCGGGGCGCGCCTCGCTGGTGAGGCGGCTGGCGAGGTTGACCGGCTCGCCGAACACGTCGCCGAGCCGCAGCACCACGCCGCCGAGCGCGACGCCCGCGCGCACGTCGGGCAGCGCCTCGTCGGCGTCGTGCGCCTCGACCGTCTCCAGCGCGACCAGCGCCGCCGACGGCGCGTCGTCGCAGGTGAACATCACCTCGTCGCCGAGCGTCTTGACCACCCGCCCGCCGTGCTCGGTGACCCGCCGCGCGGTCTCGCGCTCGAACTGCTCGAGCACGTGCTCCAGCTCGGCCGCCGACAGCGATCGGCTGGTGCGCGTGTAGCCGACGAGGTCGACGAAGCCGACCGCGCGCACCGGCAGCCCCTCGGTGCCGACGGCCGCGAGCGAGCGCACCGTCGCGGCCGCGAGCTGGCGCCGCCACACGTGCACGAGCAGCCGCTCGAGCTGCGGCACGAGCACGCCGGCCGTGTCGCGCGTCGCCGCGAGCACGTCGTCGGGCGCGAGCTGGGCCGCCTGCCCGCGGAAGGCGTCGATCTGCGCCTCGGCCAGCCGGCTGAGGCCCTGGCCCATCGCCCGCGCCAGCACGAGCAGCGTGCCGTCGTCGACGACGCCGCTGTCGCGCAGGGCCACGCAGGTGCTCAGCGCCTCGGCGTCCAGCCGGGTGAACGCCCGCACGTCGGCCTCGACCGCCGGGAAGCCGAGGGCCACCCACATCGCCCGCGCCTCGGGCTCGGGCACGCCGGCGAGCGCGCTCACCTCGTCGCGGGTCAGCTCCGGCGCGGCGCCGAGCACCAGCGCCTCGAGGTCCGCGTGCTCGTCCACGCGCGCAACCTACGTGCGCGGGCGGCGCCGCGGCCCCGCCCGGAGGCCTCGTCGTCCGCCCGCAGGCCACGCCCCCCGCCGGCGCCCGCGTGCGCGGGGGTCTGCGGCGCGCCGGGCGCCGGGTGGACGACCCGGCCTCCGCGCGCCGCCCGCGCGCCGTGACGCAGACCTGGAACGCGGACCCTCCACCTCACCGCGCCCGGCCCCGCGCAGCCCCCTGCGCCCCGTGCGCAGCGCGGGTGGAGGGTGCGCGTTCCGCGGGGCCCCGGCGGAGGCCCCGGGCACCCGGTCCTAGGCCGTCCCGGCCCGCACGTGCGTGACGTCGCCGACGCCGTACGCCGTGCCGCCGACGACCAGCCGCCCGTCGTCGTCGACCGCCTCGGCCACGCCCTCGACCACGGCGCCGCCCGGCAGCTCGACGCGCACCGGCGCGCCGATCGTGGCGCAGAGCGCGCGGTAGCCGTCGGGCGAGGCCTCCCGCAGCACGTCGGCGAGGCAGCGCAGCACCGCGCGCAGCAGGGTGTCGCGGTCGGTGGTCGTCGCGTCCTCGAGCACGAGCGACGTGGCGTCCGGGCGCGGCAGCTCCTCGCGCCGGGTGGTGACGTTGAGCCCGAGGCCCAGCACGACCCGGCCGTCGACGAGCTCGGCCAGCAGCCCGCACGCCTTGCGCCCGCCGATGAGCACGTCGTTCGGCCACTTGAGCACCGCGTCGACGCCGGCCTGCTCGCGCAGGGCCCGGGCGACCGCGACGCCGCCCCACAGCGGCACCCACGGCCCGGCGGCGTCGAGCAGCACGCTCACCGTCAGCCCGGCGCGCGGCGGCGACACCCACGCCCGGTCGAGCCGCCCCCGGCCGGCCGTCTGCTGCTCGGCCACGACGACCAGTCCGGCCGCCTCGCCGGCGCGGGCGCGCTCGGCGACGACCGCGTTGGTCGAGCCGACGCGGTCGTGCACCTCCACCCGCCAGCCGTCCGGCTCGAGGGCGCGGGCCAGCGCGCGGGGTCGCAGCGGCGGCCGGTCGAGGTCCTCGTACACGCCCCCAATCATGACGTCCGGAGCCCCCCGATAGCCTCGGCTCGTGACCGCTGAGCCGCTGCCGCAGAACGACGCCGACGTCCACACGACGGCGGGCAAGCTCGCCGAGCTGCGCCGCCGCGTCGACGAGTCGCTCCACGCCGGGTCCGAGGCCGCGCTGGCCAAGCGCAAGGACGCCGGCAAGAAGACCGCGCGCGAGCGCATCGAGCTGCTGCTCGACGAGGGCTCCTTCGTCGAGACCGACGGCCTGACGCGCCACCGCGCCCGCGACTTCGGGCTGGAGAGGAACCGGCCGACCGGCGACGGCGTCGTCACCGGCTACGGCACCATCGACGGCCGCCCGGTCTGCGTCTTCAGCCAGGACGCCACCGTCTTCGGCGGCGCGCTCGGCGAGGTCTACGGCGAGAAGATCCGCAAGGTCATGGACCTCGCGCTGCGCACCGGCTCGCCCATCGTCGGCATCAACGAGGGGTCGGGCGCCCGGATCCAGGAGGGGATCATGGGCCTGGCGCTGTACGGCGACATCTTCTACCGCAACGTCATGGCCTCCGGCGTGATCCCGCAGATCAGCCTGATCATGGGCAACTGCGCCGGCGGGCACGTCTACAGCCCGGCGCTCACCGACTTCAACCTCATGGTCGACGGCTCCAGCGCCATGATGATCACCGGGCCGGACGTCATCCGCACCGTCACCGGCGAGGACATCTCGATCGAGGACCTCGGCGGCGCCCGCGCGCACAACAGCAAGAGCGGCGTCGCGCACTTCATGAGCCCCGACGAGGACGAGTGCCTCGAGCTGGCCAAGGAGCTGCTCAGCTACCTGCCGAGCAACAACCTCTCCGAGCCGCCGGTCTTCGACGCCGGCGACGCGCTCGCCGAGGAGCCGCTCGTCGAGCTCGACATGATCATCCCGGACAGCAACAACGCGCCGTACGACATGAAGGCGATCATCACGGCGGTCGTCGACGACGGCGAGTTCCTCGAGGTGCAGGAGCTGTGGGCGCCGAGCATCGTCGCCGGCTTCGGCCGCGTCGAGGGCCGCAGCGTCGGCGTCGTCGCCAACAACCCGATGCAGTTCGCCGGCACGCTCGACATCGACGCCTCGGAGAAGGCCGCGCGCTTCGTGCGCACCTGCGACGCCTTCGGCATCCCGGTGCTGACCTTCTGCGACGTCCCCGGCTACCTCCCGGGCGTCGGCCAGGAGCACGCCGGCATCATCCGCCACGGCGCCAAGCTGCTGTACGCCTACAGCGAGGCCACCGTCCCGCTCGTCACGGTCATCACCCGCAAGGCGTACGGCGGCTCGTACGTCGCGATGGGCAGCAAGCACCTGGGCGCGGACGTCAACCTCGCGTGGCCGACCGCGCAGGTCGCGGTGGTCGGCGCGCTCGGCGCGGTCAACATCGTGCGCCGCAAGGAGATCGCCGCCGCGGAGGACCCCGAGGCGGCACGCGCGCAGTACATGCAGGAGTACGAGGACACGTTCGCGACGCCGTACATCGCGGCCGACCGCGGCTTCGTCGACGCGGTCATCGAGCCGAACCAGACCCGCCAGGAGGTCGCGAAGGCGCTCCGCCTGCTGCGCACCAAGCGCGAGACGCTGCCGCCCAAGAAGCACGGGAACATCCCGCTGTGAGCGCGGCGAGCGGGGTGCGCCGGTGAGCGCGGCGGACGACGCGCTGACGACGGCCGTGCTGGCGCTGCACACGGCGCTCGACGGCTGGGCCGACGCCGTGCGCGCGGCCGCCGCCGAGCACCCCGGCGACCCCGACGCGGCGGTCGGCTCGGCGGGCCTCGGCGAGGCCGAGCAGGCCTGGGACGACGCCTTCGACGACTTCCACGGCGCCGCCGGGCGCGTGCTCGGCGTGGGCGGCGACGGCGACCTGGACGACCTGGACGACCTGGACGACGACGCGCTGGAGGACGCCGACCCCGACGAGGCGGTCGGCGTCGAGCTCTACGCCACCGTCACCGGCCCGGGCGAGGGCGAGCCGCTGCTGCTCGTCGACGCGGCGTCCGAGCAGGTCGTCGCGGCGCTCGAGGCGGCCGGCTTCACCGTCCCCGAGTGGGGCGTGCGCCTCGTGCCCGTCGAGCGCCTGTCCGACGAGGACGACCTCGCGGAGGAGGACGGCGATGACTGAGTCCGACGCGGCGCCCGCGCGCCCGCTGCTGCGCGTCGTGCGCGGCACGCCGACGCCCGAGGAGCTCGCCGCGCTGGTCGCGGTGATCACGGCGCGCGGCGGCGCCCCCGCGGCCGCCGCCCCCGCACCGCCCGCCCTCTGGGGCCGCCCGCAGCTGCGCGGCGGTCTCGCCCCCGGACCCGGCGCCTGGCGCGCCTCGGCACTGCCCCACTAGGAGATCGCGTTGCGCAAGGTCCTCATCGCCAACC
The DNA here is from genome assembly GCA_947479995.1 of Frankiaceae bacterium. GTDB lineage: Bacteria > Actinomycetota > Actinomycetes > Mycobacteriales > SCTD01 > CANKBT01. The sequence continues at coordinate 9,259 of CANKBT010000106.1, forward strand.
GCGGCGAGATCGCCGTCCGCGTGGCCC
>CANKBT010000107.1 GCA_947479995.1 Frankiaceae bacterium
CCCCGACCGCGTCTACGACCGCGCGCACCGGGTCGACGCGCCGTGAGCCGGCCGGTCGTCCTGCACGTGCTCGAGGCGCTCGAGGGCGGCACCGCCCGCCACGTCGTCGACCTCGTGCGGCACGCCGGCGGCGTCGAGCACCACGTGGCCGTGCCGCGGGTGCGCGTCGGCGGGGTGACCGACCGGGCCGCCGCCGACCAGGTGCGCGCCGCGGGCGGCATGGTGCACGACGTCGACATGCGCCGCCTGCCGGTGCACCCGCGCAACGCCGTCGCGGTGGCGCGGCTCGCCGCGCTGGCCCGCCGCACCCGCGCCGACGTGCTGCACGGCCACAGCTCGGTCGGCGGCGCGCTCGCCCGCGCGCTGCCGGTGCGCGCGGCGCGGGTCTACACGCCCAACGGCCTGCACCCGGCGCCGGCCGCGGCCCGGGTCGAGCGGCTGCTGGGCCGGCGCACCGACCGGCTGGTCGCCGTCTCGGCGTCGGAGGGGGCGCTCGCCCAGCGGCTGGGCCTCGTCGACCCGGCGCGCCTCGTCGTCGTGCCGAACGGCGTCGACCTCGCCCCGCCCGCGCCGGTCGACCTGCACGCGCGCGCCGGCCTGGCCCCCGGCACCCCGCTGGTCGGCACCGTCGCGCGGCTGTCGCACCAGAAGGCGCCGGAGGACTTCGTCGCGGTCGCCGCGCGGGTGCTGCGCGCCCGGCCGGACGTCGCCGTCGTGCTGGTCGGCGACGGCCCGCTCGCCCCGCAGGTCGACGCGCAGGCCGCGGCGCTCGGGCCGCGCTTCGTGCGGCTGCCGGAGCTGCCCGGCGCCGCGGCGGCCCTCGGCAGCCTCGACGTCTTCTGCCTGCTGTCGCGCTTCGAGGGCGGCCCGTACGCCCCGCTCGAGGCGGCGCGCGCCGGCGTGCCGCTCGTGCTCACCGACGTGGTGGGCAGCACCGACGTGGCCGTCGACGGCGTCTCCGGGCGGGTGGTCGCGCAGGGCGACGTCGAGGGCGCCGCCCGCGCGGTGCTCGACCTGCTCGCCGACCCCGCGCTCGCGCGCCGCACCGCTGACGCCATGCGCGACCGGCTGGCCGCGCACTTCGACGTGCGCGCGCAGGGCGCCCGGCACACCGCGCTCTACCGCGAGCTCTCGGGAGGACCGCCGTGACTCGCCTCGCCGTCCGCGTCGCCGCGGCGTCCCGCCGCTGGCCGCCGGCGTACCGCGCGCTCCGCGCCGGCCACCGCGCCGTGGGCGAGCGGCTGCCGCCGCGGCCCGTGCCCGGCGTGCCCGGCCGCGTGCACCGCAACGACCTCATGCTCACCGGCCGCTCGGCCGCGGAGGTCGAGGCCTACGTCTCCCTCGGCGCCCGGGCCGTCGACCTGCTGGCCGACGCCGTGGCGCCCGCCCGGCTCGAGGACCTGCGCGACCTCGTCGACCTCGGCTGCGGGCACGGCCGCGTGCTGCGCCACCTCGTGCGCCGCGTCGACCCGGCGCGCGTGACGGCCGTCGACCTCGACGCCTCCGCGGCGGCCTTCTGCGCCGCGGAGTTCGGCGTGCGCACGGCCGACGCCGCCGCCGGGCTGCCGCCCGCCGACCTGGTCTGGTGCGGCTCGGTGCTCACCCACCTCGACCGCCCGGTGTGGGAGGCGCTCGTCGCCGACGCCGGGCGGGCGCTGCGGCCCGGCGGCACGCTGGTGTTCTCGGCGCACGGCCCGCAGGCGCTCGAAGGGCTCGGGCGCGAGCTGCCGTACGTCGCCGAGGCGCTGCCCGCGCTGCGCCGCGAGCTGGCCGCCACCGGCGCGGCCTACCTCGCCTACCCGCACTACAGCGGCGCGCAGTACGGCCTCACCGTGCACACCCGGCCGGCGGTCGAGGCCGCGGCCGCGCGCGCCGGGCTGCTCCTGCACCGGCACCGCGAGCGGGCCTGGGCGGCGCACGACGTCTACGCGCTCCGCAGGCCCGGCTAGGGCCGGCCGGCCCGCTGCCGGAGCGCGTCGACGTACGCGGCGCCGATCGCGTCCCAGCCCGCCGTCGCCACGACGTGGGCGCGCCCCGCGGCCGCGACGGCAGCCGCGCGCGCGTCGTCCCGCAGCAGGGACACCACGCCGGCGGCCAGCGCCGCGGGGTCGTCGGCGACGACGGCCTGCCCGTCGAGCCCGAGCCCGGCCAGGCCGCACGCCGTGCCCGCCAGCGCCCGGCCGGCCGCCATCGCCTCGAGCGCCTTGAGGCGGGTGCCGGTGCCGAGCCGCAGGGGCACGACCGCGACGCGGGCGGCGTCCAGGTGCGGCCGCACGTCGGGCACGTCGACGGCCAGCGTGACGCCGTCGCCGTCCGCGAGGGCGAGCACCTCGGGCACCGGCGCGCGGCCGACGACCTCGAGGGCGGCGTCCGGCACCTGCGCGCGCACGCGCGGCCAGACCTCGCGGCGGAACCACACCAGGCCGTCGACGTTCGGGCGGTAGTTGAGCGTGCCGGTGAAGACGACGCGGGGCGCGGTGGGCAGGGGCGCCGGGGAGAAGCGCCCGACGTCGACGCCGTTCGGCACGACGAGCGTCGCCCCGGGCAGCTCCGCGGCGTCCTCGGCGCTGACGCAGACGACCGTGTCGTAGTCGCGGCCGATGCGCTGCTCGAGCCGCTCGGCCAGCGCCAGCTCGCGGGCGTACAGCGCGCGCTGCCGGCGCCCGGTCGTCACGGCGAGCACGCCGCGGGCCGTGCCGGAGCCGGTGTACTGCTGCTCGCAGACCCAGTGGGCGGTCGACCCGGCGCCCCCCGCCTGCCGCAGCGGCGCGAGCGCGCCGTGCACGACCACCACGACGTCGTGGTCGCTCCCGGCGGCGTACGGCGCCAGCGCCCGCACGGCCCCGCGCGAGGCGAACAGCTCGGGCGGGCCCTGCACCGCGAGGCGCAGGTCGCGCAGCCGCCGGGCCGTGGTGCTCCGCGGCTCGGCCGGCTCCCTGCGCGGCACGACGGTCGTCCGCGCGGCCGCCGCGCGCACGTGCGCGTCCGGCTCGCCGCCCGTGACGACCAGGTCGACCTCGAACGCGCGGCCGACCGCCTCCAGCAGGTGCGACTGCCGGATCTGGCCGCCGCCGCCACCGCGGTCGGGCGGCTCGGCGGTCAGCCAGAGCAAGCGCACGCGCGGACGCTAGTAGACGAGCGCCTGCGTCCCGTCCTCGAGCGCCTCGGCGACGAACACCGCCGCGCCGGCGATCCGGACGCCCGGCAGCACGTCGGCCTCGCCGATGCCGCGCCGCGCGGCGCACTGGGTGCACAGCGTCAGCGCGCCCGCGCCGAGCACGTCGTCGCGCAGCCCGTCGAGCGGCGCGCTGTGCGCCAGGTCGAAGGCCTCGGCGCGTCCGGGCAGGGCCAGCCAGGCCGCCTCGCCGGTGAGCCAGAGCGAGACCTGCACGCCCGACAGCGCGGCGACGGAGGCGACGGTGAAGGCCTGCGCGCACCGCTCGGGGGCGTCGGTGCCGGAGGTGGCCTTGACGAGCAGACGGGAGCGCACGCCCGTTAGGCTAGGGACGACCCGAAGGAGGGCGCACCCGTGCTCGAAGTCGTCTACACCGGCCTGCTCGTGGCCGTCTTCCTGTTCATCTCGTGGTTCAGCGTCTACGTGGTCTACAAGCTCTACCAGGGCCAGCGCTAGCCCGAGCACCCCCGCACGGGCCTGCGGAACCGGGCACTCGGGCGCGCGCACCGCGCGCGAAGTTGCTCCGTCCGGCCGCTGAGCCGCACCGGCCCCCTTGCCGAGACTCTCCTGACGCCGTCGCCCTGACTCCTGGGCCGTGGTGGACCGGGGGGTCGCAGGTGGGACGCACGTGGACGCGCGCGGCAGTCGCCGCGCTGAGCGGGCTGGTGCTGGCGGGGGCCGCCGCGCCCGCGGCCGCGCACGCGCAGGGGCCGGACGGCACCTGGCTGGTGCAGCTCGCGCCGGGCGCGGCGCTGCCACGCGGCGCCGAGGTGGTGCGCGACCTCGCGGGCGTCGGCATGGCCGTCGTCACCGCCACCGCGCAGGAGGCGGCCGCGCTGCGGACGGCGCCCGGCGTCACCGGCGTCACGCCCGACGGCGGCGTGCAGCTCGCGCAGGCGGCGCCGACGACGACGGCCGGGCTCGGCTCGCTGGCCAGCACGCTCACCGCGGCGGGCGCCGACGCCACGCGCCTGACCGGGGCCGGCGTCGACGTCGCCGTCGTCGACTCCGGCGTCGCGCCGGTGCCGGGCCTGACGGGGGCGAAGGTCGTGCACGGCCCCGACCTGTCCTTCGAGTCGCAGCGCGCGTCGACGCGCTACCTCGACACGTACGGCCACGGCACGCACCTGGCGGGGATCATCGCCGGGTCGGACCCCGCGACCGGCTTCCGCGGGCTCGCGCCCGGCGCCCGCGTCGTCTCGGTCAAGGTCGCCGACGCCCGCGGCGCCGCCGACGTCAGCCAGGTCATCGCCGGCATCGACTGGGTCGTGGAGAACAAGGACGCCGGCGACCTCGACGTGCGGGTGCTCAACCTGTCGTTCGGCACGCCGGCCCTGCAGTCGCACCTGCGCGACCCGCTGTCGCACGCCGTCGAGGCGGCCTGGCACCGCGGCCTCGTGGTCGTGGTGTCGGCGGGCAACGAGGGCGCGGCCTCCGGCCGGCTGCTCAACCCCGCGCAGGACCCGTACGTCATCGCCGTCGGCGCCTCGGACCACCGCGGCACCGCCTCGCCCGCCGACGACGGCGTCGCCGCGTTCAGCAGCCGCGGCGACGGCACGCGCAACCCCGACCTGCTCGCGCCCGGCCGCTCGATCGCCTCGCTGCGGGTGCCCGGCTCGTGGGTCGACACGGCGTACGGCGCGACCGCCAACGTCGGCACGCAGCTCACCCGCGGCTCGGGCACCAGCCAGTCCGCCGCCGTCGTGAGCGGCGCGGTCGCACTGCTGCTCGAGCAGCGGCCGGGGCTGTCGCCCGACCAGGTCAAGGCGCTGCTGCGGTCGACGGCCGACCCGGTCGCGGGCGCCGACGCGCGCGCCCAGGGCGCCGGGCGGCTCGACGTCGCGGGCGCCCTCGCGGCCGCGACGCCGTGGGCGAACCAGGTGCACCTGCGCTCGTCCGGCACCGGCTCGCTCGACCTCGCCCGCGGCGGCTACCGCCTGCAGCTCGACGGCGCGGTCCTGCAGGGCGAGCGCGACGTCTGGGGCCGGTCGTACTCCGGCGCGCTCCGCGGCGCGGCGCAGACGACGGGCACCGCCTGGGTCGGCTCGACGTGGAACGGCTCCTCGCTCGTCACCGGTCGCGTCGTCGGCGGGGCGTACGAGGTCGTCGCGTGGACCGGGCGCACCTGGGCCGGCGACCTGTGGGCCGGACGCACGTGGGCCAGCGGGCAGTGGAACGGCCGCACGTGGGCCGAGGGCAGCTGGACCGGGCGCACCTGGGCCGGCGCGGGCTGGGCCGGGCGCTCGTGGGCCGCGAACGGCTGGGCGGCCAACGGCTGGGCGAGCACCTGGGGGTGAGCGAGGACACCGGTCTCGCGGAGCGCTCCCGCGCGACCCCTCCCGTGCGGGATGCTGCCCCCGAGCGGCCCGCCGGGCCGGGCGGGGAGGTGCGCGTGCCCGACGTGAGCGCGCGCCGCCGCGACGCCCTGCCGGTGCTGCGCGTGCTCGCCGTCGCGCTCGCGCTGGCCCTGCTCGCGCTCGCCCTCGGCGCCCGGCTGCTGCCGGACGCCCCGCGGGTCGTCGAGCCCGCGCTGCCGTCGGCGGTCGTGCTCGCGCTGTTCGCCCTCGTCGAGGTGACGGTGCTGCACGTGCAGGTGCGCCGGGAGGCGCAGACGGTCGCGCTGTCGGAGATCCCGATGGTGCTCGGGCTGTTCCTGCTGCCCGCCGACGAGCTGGTCGCCGCGCGCGTGGTCGGCGCCTTCGCCGTCTTCGTGCTCGTGCGCCGCTCGTCGCCCATCAAGCTGGTCTTCAACACCGCGCTCGTCGCCGCCAACGTCACGCTCGCGCTCACCGTCTTCACCGCGCTCGGCAGCCCCGCGCTCGACGACACCGGCCGCGCCTGGCTCGCGGCGTTCCTCGCCGTCGCGGCGGCCGGCGCGCTCGACGCCGGCGCCACCACGCTGGTCATCGCGGCGTACGAGTGGCAGCTCGCGCCGGTCGACCTAGTGCGCGAGCCGGCCGCCGAGGCCGTGCGGGCGGTGCTCGTCGCGAACGTCGGCCTCATCGCCGTCTACGCGCTGACGCAGGACCTCGTGTCGGCGCTGCCGCTCGCCATCGTCACGGCCGCGCTGCTGCTGGGCTACCGGGCCTACGCGAAGCTCACCGACCGGCACCTCGCGCTGGAGCGGCTCTACCGCTTCAGCCGGGTCGTGAGCAGCTCGCCCGAGATGGAGCAGGTGCTGCGCACGCTGCTCGGCCAGGCCCGCGAGCTGCTGCGCGCCGACGTCGCCGAGGTGGCCTTCCTGTCGGCGGGCGCGAGCGACACGGTCGTGCGGGTGTCGCTCGGCGCCGACGGCGTGCTCGCCCGGCGCGAGATCGTCGGCGGCGACGCCGACCCGCTGCTCGAGGCCGTGCTGGGCGACCAGACCGCGGTGCTGCTGCCGCGCGGCACCCGGCGGCCGGAGCAGCGCGCGCTGCTCGCCGCGTCGGGCCACCGCGACGCGGTGGTCGCGCCGCTGCGCGGCGACGCCGGCGTCGTCGGCACGCTGCTCGTCGCCGACCGGCTCGGCGAGGTGCGCACCTTCGACGCCGAGGACGTCAAGCTGCTCGAGACGGTCGCCAACCACGCGGGCGTCGCGCTGTCGCACGGCAACCTCGTCGAGCAGCTGCGCCACGACGCGCTGCACGACGCGCTCACCGGGCTGCCGAACCGCGTGCACCTGCACCAGGAGCTCGAGCGCCGGCTGGCCACCACGGCGGCCGGCGGCTCCGGCTTCGCGCTCGGCCTCATGGACCTCGACGGCTTCAAGGAGGTCAACGACAGCCTGGGCCACCAGCACGGCGACCAGCTGCTCGTCGAGGTCGCCCGCCGGCTCGACGCCGCGACCGGTGCGCACGTCGTGCGGCTCGGCGGCGACGAGTTCGCCTTCGTCATGCCGGGCGTCGTCGACGTCCGCGCCGCCGAGGCCTTCAGCCGCGGGGTGCTGCAGGCGCTCGAGCAGCCGGTCGACCTCGGCGTCGTCAGCGTCGAGGTCGCCGGCTCGATCGGCGTGGCCGTCTGCCCGCAGCACGGCACCGACCCGTCGGGGCTGCTCAAGCGCGCCGACCTCGCGATGTACGAGGCCAAGGCCGTCGGCGCCGGCGTCCGGGCCTTCGAGGCCGCGATGGAGGGCGCCGACCCGGCGCGCCTCGCGCTCGTCGGCGAGCTGCGCTCCGCGCTCGACACCGAGCAGCTGGTCGTCGAGGTGCAGCCGGTCGCGTCGCTCGCCACCGGGCTGGTGACCGGCGTCGAGGTGCTCGTGCGCTGGGACCACCCGGTCTACGGGCGGCTCCCGCCGGACGACTTCGTGCCGGCCGCCGAGCGCAGCGGGCTGATCCGCCCGCTCACCAGCCTGGTGCTGTCGCGCGCGCTCGGCTGGTGCGCCACCTGGCTGGCCGAGGGCCGCGAGCTGTCGGTCGCCGTCAACCTGTCGGTGCGCAGCCTCGCCGACGGCGCGCTCGTCGACGAGGTGCGCCGGCTGCTCGCCGACGCCGGAGTGCCGGCCCGGCTGCTGACGCTGGAGATCACCGAGAGCGGCGTCATGCTCGACCCGGCCCGCGCCATGGCCGTGCTGCGCGACCTGCGGGCGCTCGGCGTGCGCCTGTCGGTCGACGACTTCGGCACGGGCTACTCGTCGCTGTCGTACCTCAAGCGCCTGCCGGTGCACGAGGTGAAGATCGACAAGAGCTTCGTCACGGACGTCTGGCGCGACGTCGACGACGCGACGATCGTCCGCTCGATCGTCGACCTCGCGCACAACCTCGACCTCGACGTCGTCGCCGAGGGCGTCGAGGGGCCGCAGTCGTGGGCGCACGTCGAGCGGGTCGGCTGCACGTCGGCGCAGGGCTACCACCTGGCGCGGCCGATGCCGCCGGTCGCGCTGTCGGGCTGGCTCGCCGCCCGCGAGGGGACGCTGGCCGCAGGTGTGAACGGCGGTTAGCATCCGGCCGTGGACTTCACGCTGACGCCCGAGCAGACCGCCCTGTACGACAGCATGCGCCGCCTCGCCCGCGAGGTGATCCAGCCGGGCGCCGCCGAGCGCGACCGCGACGGCCGCTGGGACCCGGACGTGTGGAAGCAGACCGCGGCCGCGGGCGTCGCCGGCATGCCGATCCCCGAGGAGTACGGCGGCTCGGGCGGCTCGATCATCGACTGCTGCCTGGTCAACGAGGCGCTCGCCGAGGGCGGCCACGACGGCGGCTTCGGCCTGTCGCTCGGCGCGCACTGGGTGATCGGCACCGTGCCGATCTGGCTGCACGGCACCGAGGAGCAGAAGCGCCGGTGGCTGCCGGGCCTGTGCGACGGCTCGCTCATCGGCTCGTGGGCCTCCACCGAGCCCGAGGCCGGCTCGGACGCCGCCGGCATCCGCAGCACCGCCCGCCGCGACGGCGACGGCTGGGTGCTGGACGGCACGAAGATGTTCATCACCAACGGGCCGATCGCCGACGTCTGCACCGTGCTGGCCAAGGCGCCCGAGGGCCCGACGGCGTTCATCGTCCCGACGAGCACGCCCGGCTTCTCGGTCGGCCGCGAGCTCGACAAGATGGGCTGCCGCTCCTCGCCGACGGCCGAGGTCGTGCTCGAGGGCGTGCGCGTCGGGCCCGAGGCGGTGCTCGGCACCGTCGGCGAGGCGCTGTGGCGCGTCGCGTTCGAGTGCTTCGACTGGGAGCGCACGGTCATGCTCGCCAGCTCGGTCGGCGGCATGCGCGCCGGGCTCGACGACGCGATCCGCTACGCCAAGGAGCGCCAGCAGTTCGGCAAGCCGATCGCGCACTTCCAGGCGGTCGCGCACAAGCTCGCCGACATGGAGATCAACTACCAGGTCTGCCGCAACGCGGTCTACAAGGCGGCGTGGCTCAAGCAGGAGGGCCACGAGCACATGCTCGAGGCCTCGGTCGCCAAGGCCCTCGTCGGCCGGCTCGCGGTGGAGAACGCGCTGGAGTGCGTGCAGATCCACGGCGGCTACGGCTACCTCAAGGACTTCCCGGCCGAGCGCGGGCTGCGCGACGCCAAGCTCGTCGGCATCGGCGGCGGCACCACCGAGATCCAGAAGATGATCATCAGCCGGACGATCCTCGCCTAGCCTGCAGCGGGTGACCGCGCTCCACCCCGACCTGGCCCACCTCGA